>JACRBR010000090.1 GCA_016213125.1 Chloroflexota bacterium
AGCCCGTTCGTGCGGCGACCTGTGACCTGGGCAAGCACCAGGAGGATGCCCATGATGGTGCCGCGCACAACCGGCGGTGAGGCGCCAACCAGGAGCATGTAGGCCAGAACCACGCCAATTGACAGAAGCCGCGCCCGGCGGCGCCCGAATGCCCACGTGAGCATGCCCGCGGCGAACGCCGACACGAGCACGACGTTTGCCCCTGATACCACGACGAGGTGCGAGGTGTTGGTCGCGTTGAGGTCTGCGTTCAGGTCCGGTGGAAGCGCGGACCGCTGCCCAAGTAGCACACCCTGCGCGAGCGACGCCTGCGGTTCCGGCAGGGCCAGGTCGAGGCTGTGCGCCAGCCGTCGGCGCGTATGCAGGATGGCCGCGCGGAGGAGATTGTCGTCATCGTGTCCCACAAGACGAATCGCCGGAAACGCGAGGGTGCTGTGGATGCCGCGCTGGCCCAGGTACTCCGCGTAGTCGAATCCGTCGGCGGCGGGCGGGAGTTCGAGCATCCCCTCGAGCTCGACGAGGTCGCCGGACTGGAACTGCGGCAGCAGACCCGTCCGAACCTGCACGCCACCCGAGGCCGACTGCCACTCGCCCGACCGCTCGATCTGGCGAACCGAGACGGCAAACCGCTGCGTCGTATCCCCGATCTCGGGATCGTCGCGAAGGACACCGCGGAGCCGCATCGCAGGACCGCCGGCAAAATGCGCGACGTCGTCGTCCGCCAGAGCGACGTCATAGGTGGCGAAGCGCACTAGACCTAGCAGGAAGACGGCGGGCAACGCGAGCGCGTACACCGCGACGCGTCGATCGCGGCGCAAGAGCGCGACCGCGAGCAGAGCCGCGGCGAAGGCAACGCCCATTGGCCAGGCGGCGGCGCCGATCAATGCGGCGGCAATCGTGCCGCCAATCCAGGCCGAAGCGGTCCAAGCGAGGCTCATGGCTTCCTGTCCCGCTTCCGGTTTCCCGGTCAGCGGATGGAAGCGATCGTACTACGCGGGAGCCTTCTACAGTAACGAAGGCCGAATGGATCTCTTGTGCCCGCGAAGGCGCAGATGCGCGTCGGTTAGATCGGCGGCTCGATCTCGATCGAGTCGTCGTTGACGTTCGTGAGCAGAAGCGTGAGCGTGACCTTCACCGACTGGTCGGCGTCGACACCCAGGCCGGTATCGCCGAGAGCCGCGGCCTTCGCGGTGGCCGTTAGGTCCGCTCGGAGAATCACGTCATTGTCTTCGTCAATCCAGATCACCATGCTGAAGTCTTCAATGTCCTGGAGGTCGCTGGCGTCGAGGAAATCGTCGCCCAAGAGGCCCGAGAGCGCTTCGATGTCGTCCAACGAGAAGGAGTACTTGCGAGCGGCGCGGCCATCGACATCGGAGTCCTCGCTGTCCAGAACGTCAATGTCTTCGATGAACTCCGTGTCTCCGGCGATGAACTCCGGGTCCGCGGATGTGAGATCGGTGTTCAGCGTGTCCGGATCGGCTTCCTCCCAGTCACTCTCGCCTTCCCGGTGCCACGCTTCACCGCCGATAATGACGGCATCCTCGCTGCCTGAGATACCGGCGAAGCTGAACTGTTGCGAATAGCTGTGTGAGTCGGGCGCGACGTAGTCGCCTTCGATCGTCCCACCAATCGACTCGGTCTCTCCCACCACGCTGAATCCGATCTCGACCTGGTAGTGAAAGCTGTCGAGGTCCACACCGGCAACGGCCGTGGCGGCCTTTGTCTTCAGGGGCGCCGTCGTCTTCCTTGCGGACGTGGTGGTCTTCTTCGTGGGCGTGGACGTCTTCGACGATGCGCGCTTCGTCGGCGAGGCGTCGTCGTCCGGGGTCTCATCGCCTGAGTCCGCCGAGCGCGTCGCGGTGGCTTTACCGCCATCCGCATCCTTCTTCTTGCCGCCGCCCCCACAGGCCGCGCCGAGCGCGGGTACGAGGGCGGCCATGATCAGCAGCGCGAGCAGACGTGTCCAGAGCTTCATCAGCGAGGTCTCCTGTTCTCGATACAACGCAGGTCAAGTATCGGCGCGCATGGCGCTTCAGGCCACGCGAATCGCGTGCCGGGAGTGGGAACCGCGGGTAAACACTTACGCGCGCGTCGCAGATTGGCCCCAGAATCGGCCTTCCCGTACGATGTCCGCGCTTTCAGGGAACCCGAGGTGTACGCATGTCCAAGGCGATTATCGACGCGGCCCGCAAAGAGGGCCGCACGCTGTTGACCGAGATCGAGGCGAAGCAGGTGCTGGAGCAGGCGGGTGTGCCCGTCTCGCCGGCGCGGCTGGCCAAGACCAAAGACGACGCGGTGAAGATGGCGAACGAGCTGCGATACCCGATCGTGCTGAAGATCGTATCGCCGCAGATCACGCATAAGTCGGACGTCGGTGGCGTGGCGCTGGGGCTGTCGTCGGCCGACGAGGTGGCCGCTGCGTTCGAGCGCGTCGTGGCGAACGCGAAGAAGGCTGCACCGAGCGCGACGATCGAGGGCGTCGCGGTGCAGCGGATGGAGAAGCAGGGCACCGAGGTCATCGTCGGGATGACGACGGACCCGCA
>JACRBR010000092.1 GCA_016213125.1 Chloroflexota bacterium
ACAGCAATGGTGATGTCTGATGCCCGCTGCAGCCGATATACCTCTCGATGAAATCCCCGATGCCATCGTTGTCGGTGTCGCCCTCGCAGGCGTCGCCCAGGGAATCGCCATTGACGACGGTCACGTCGAGCACAGCCACCCCAGCGGTGGCGATGGGATCGGAGTCCGTATTCAACTGATCGGGGTTATTGGACATCTGGCAGTTATCCACTGACGCATCGACACCATCTTCGTCAGGATCGCTGACGGCGTCGGGATCATTGCGGCTCCCCGGCGAGATGCGCACGATCTGAAGGTCGCTGCCATACTCGACGCTTTCTTGACCCCCGTTCATGCGCCGCACGTCACCCGTCTGGGCCGTACCGTTGAGGACGTGGAACACTACGACGCCATCGCCGTTGAGGTCCGGGACATCTGAGCAGTCAGCATCCTGACCGAGGGCTGCACCTTCGTTCAGGCAGGTGTACTGACTGCCGACGCCTCCTTCCATGGTGGCGAGACCGGTCTCCATGGAGAGCCGCACCGGGAACTCATCGTCGACAAATATGAGCGCGAGGAGTGTGCAACCGACGGCAGGCTTCGTCGCCAGCGTGATGACGGCTTCGTAGGTGCAGGTCTCATCGATGCGGTTGTGGTCGAGGAAGTCGATGGGATTCAGTTCTGTCCAGGTCAGGACGCCGTCTCCATCGCCTGCGGCCAGTTCGAGGGAGGCGATGCTGAGGGGGCCGGTGGGCGGGATGGGATCGAGGCAGGCGGCCTGCTCGTCGGCGGGGGTGGTGGCGTCGGTGGGGTCGCCGTCGAGGTAGGGCGCGAGGTTCTCGCAGGCGATGACGGCAACCGCCGTCGCGCTTGCGCGCGCATCGTGCGCGGGTAGTGCGCCCGTCAGCGCACAGACGAGCGCGAGCACGGAAACGGCGGGGGCAGCCAACCGTTTGAGCACGCGGCTATCGTACTACCGAAGGCGAGAGTTCTCAAGCGAAGGTCACGCTACTGGCATGCCGTAATTCCCTGTTCCGCCGCGCATGCCCCTGATATGATCCTGACCCACGCGGGCAACGCATCATCCGGGGAGCGAGAGGGAAGCCACAACCAGGAGAGTGCACGGGGCATGAAAGAGTACAAGACCGAACAGATCCGCAACGTCGTCCTGCTTGGCCACGGTGGCACCGGGAAGACGTCGCTGGCGGAGGCGGCGCTCTTCTCCTCGGGCGGCGTCTCGCGACTGGGCAAGGTGGACGACGGCTCCACCACCTCCGACTTCGAGCCGGACGAGGTCAAGCGGAAGATCAGCCTGAGCCTGGCGCTGATCCCGTGCGAGTGGGCCGGCCACAAGATCAACATCATCGACACGCCCGGTTATGCGGACTTCGTGGGCGAGGTGAAGAGCGGCATCCGAGCGGCGGACTTCGGGGCGATCGTGGTGGACGCGGTGTCCGGGGTCCAGGTGGGGACGGAGATGGCGTGGATGCACGCCGAGCGGGCGAAGCTGCCGCGGGTGTTCTTCGTGAACCGGATGGACCGGGAGAACGCGAACTTCGAGCAGGCAGTCGCGCAGCTGCAGGCGAAGTTCGGAAAGGGCATCGCGCCCCTGATGCTGCCAATCGGGTCGCAGGACAGCTTTACCGGCGTGGTGAACGTGGCCGAGAACAAAGCGTACACCGGCGACAAGGGCGCCGCGGCCGAGGTCCCGGGCGACATGGCCGCAGCCGTCGCCGCAGCACGGGAGCAACTCATTGAGGCGGCGGCGGAAGCGGACGATGACCTTCTGAGCAAGTACCTGGAGGGCGAAGAGATCTCGGAGGAGGAGATTACCGCCGGCCTGAAGAAAGGCATGGCGGCCGGGCTGGTGTACCCGGTGTTCGCCGGATCCGCTGCGAAGAATATCGGGGTTTCGAAATTCCTGGACGGGCTGGTAGCGGACTGCCCCTCGCCGGCGGAGATGGCGCCGCAGACGGCGAAGAACAACGGCGGCGAGGAGGAGCTGAAGGCCGACGCGAGCGGCCCGCTGGCGGCGTTCGTCTTCAAGACATCGGCCGACCCGTTCGTGGGACGGCTGACCTATCTGCGCGTGGTCTCCGGAACGCTGAAGGCGGACACGCACGTCTGGAACGCGAACCGGAACGCCGACGAGCGGCTGGGCCAGCTGAGCGTGGTGAAGGGCAAGACGCAGGAACACGTACCGGCCCTGGCCGCGGGCGATATCGGCGCAGTGGCCAAGCTGGGGCAGACGGTGACGGGCGACACGCTCTGCACGAAGGAGCACCAGGTCACGCTTGCGGAGCTGGTGTTTCCACGGCCGCCGTTCAACGTCGCGGTCACGCCGAAGGGTAAGGCCGACGTCGAAAAGATGGGGCCATCACTGCACCGCATCGCCGAAGAAGACCCGACGCTGCTGGTACACCGCGACGAATACACCGGCGAGACGATCATCTCCGGCATGGGGGAGACGCACGTCGACGTGGCGGCGGAGCGCATGAAGCGCAAGTTTGGTGTGGAGGTCGACCTGCACGCGCCGCGCGTACCCTATCGCGAGACGATCACCGGCTACGTCGAGTCGGAATACATCCACAAGAAGCAGACGGGCGGGCACGGCCAATACGCGCGCGTGAACATCAAGGTGGAGCCGAACAAGGGCGGGGGCTTTCAGTTCGTGGACGCTGTGGTCGGCGGCTCGGTGCCGCGCAACTACATCCCGGCCGTCGAGAAGGGCGTCGTGGAGGCGATGCACGAGGGTGCGCTGGCACACTGCCCGATGGTCGACGTGAAGGTGACGCTGTTCGACGGGAAGGAGCACCCGGTCGACTCTTCGGAGATGGCGTTCAAGCTGGCGGGGTCACTGGCCCTCAAGCAGGGGGCGCTGAAGGCGAACCCGGTGCTGCTGGAGCCCGTCTACGAGCTGAAGATCCACGTGCCGGAATCCAACACCGGCGACGTCATGAGCGACCTGAACGGCAAGCGTGCGAAGGTGCACGGGATGACGCCGGACGACGGCGGCATGACCGTAATCGACGCCGAGGCGCCGCTGGCGGAAGTGCTGCGGTACGCGACCGACCTGCGGTCCATCACGCAGGGGCGGGGTACATTCGAGATGCAGTTTCATCACTACGAAGAGGTGCCACAGCACATCGCGCAGAAGGTGATCTCGGAGGCGCAGAAGGGAGCGGCGGGGGGTTAGTTGGTGGGATTGGGGCCGGTCGTCAATGAGAGAGGCCGCGCGGTGCGCGGCCTCCGTTCGTTACGCTGGTCTCAGGTTGCGAACTTAGACTGTTCCCAGATCCGTCACCTTCCAGGCGCCGTCGATCTCCTTCCAGCGGGTCATCATCGTAGCGCCGCCGCCATCCGCCTCGACCACGAGGTGGTAGACGTACTCGCCGTCTTCTTCGCTGATCTTCTGGGCCTTGATGTCCTGGACGTTCGTGGGGGGCGGGCTGGAGCCCATCTGCGCCATCGCCTTGCCGAGGGCGTCGGGGGTGAGGGTGGCCATGAGGGTCCCGATGTCCATCGAGCGGATGGCGGTGACGTAGCCGGCTACTGCTTCATCGATTGTTGCCATGGTTCTGTTCCTTTCCATGCGGGCGGTGTATCCCGCCCGCGACGGGCACGCCGCAGCGTTCCCCAACATCCGCGTTGTTACTCGGGCTTTGCGAGTTTGGCGATCTTCCAGGTGCCGTCGATCTGGCGGACCCACTCCCGCATCGAGACGGACTTGCCGTCATCGCCGGAGTAGGTCACGTCGAAGATGAAGTCGTCGCCCTCCTGCCCTTTCGCGACGACGCTGTTGGACTTGATGGGGTTGGGGCCGCCGGCCATGAGCGGCATCACCTGTTGAAGGGCGTCGGGAGTGAGGTCCTTCATGACTTCGGGGATCTTGCCGGCCGTGGCATTGTCGGCATGCAACTGCATGAATTCTCTGGCGTCCACTACTTCTTCCCTTTCGCTCTGGCGGCGTTCAACGACATCGATGCGTGACCGTTTGGGAGGACAGGTCTGAAGACCTGTCCGTACGGTCCTGGAATGCTCGTTCTCCGCTCCTTCGATGCTATCGGCCGGCGGGTTGTTCGTTCTATCTCCGCGTTCCTCCGCGGCTGCCGTTTCAATCAGTGGCGGGGTGTTTACGTGAATGGATCAATATAGCTCGCGCACCAGGCGCAACATCTCCGATAGCTGGTTTCCTCCAGCGGACTGGTCGATCTTCAGGTCGGCGATCTTCCAGGCGCCGCTCACGTCGCGCCATGTGGCAACGGTCGTGAAGTCATGCTCCCCGGCGAACTTCACGGTGAACGTGTGATCGCCGCCGGTTTCTTCGTGTCTGTCGATGCTGAAGCCGGTGATTGCGGGCATCGTCCCGGGGCCGCTGCGCGCGTTGGCGAGGAGGTTGCCCAGCGCGTCCGCGGTGAGATCGCCCATGATGTTCGCGAGGTCACCAGCGACGACGGCCTGGCAGTTCTTCTTCACGGCTTCTTCGATTGAGATGCCGGGCATCAAGCCCTCCTGCTGCGCCGATACCCGTCCGCAACGGGGCACCCCCCGTGCTTGTCACGGAGGGCTTGCGGATCATATGTGCGGCTTCGCCCAGTGTCAACGCGCGACCGGGCGCCCTATCAGACTTGACATGGCTGATCCGTGGCCGATACGCTCGAATCCAGTGACTGCGAACCCCCGAACGTCCTCTCCGTCGACGACGCACAGCCAACGAGCCATCATCGCCATCGCGATCGTGCTGTTTGCGCTGGTATCGGCGTACCTAGCTCTGGTCATCGTGACCCGGATCGACAACGTGTTCTTCCCCGGGCGGCAGGTGACGTTGCCGGGCTCGGTGGGCAGCGTACTTCCCGGTGTGGACAGCAAGGGCACCAGCGGCGGAAACGACCCGATCAACATCCTGGTGCTGGGGCTGGACCGGCGGCCCAGCGAGGGGCAGGAGCCGACTCGCAGCGACACGCTGTTCGTGCTGCGTGTGGATCCGAAGACAGACTCCGCCGCTATCCTGGGCATCCCGCGCGACCTGATGGTGGACATCCCGTTCAAGGACGGCGACGGCAGCTACCAGGACCGTGTGAACACGGTCTACGTGCAGGGCGAGTTCAACGACTACCCCGGCGGCGGCATCGGCCTGATGAAGCAGGTGCTGGAGAACGAGCCCTTCGGGATCGAGATCGATAAGTACGTCATCATCGACTTCCAGGGGTTCGAGGAGCTGATCGACGCGCTGGGCGGGGTTGAAGTCGACGTGCCGGAGGAGGTGTACGACCCGTACTACTCCGAGACGGAGCTGCCGGGCGACTACCTGCCGCAGCACTTCCTGCCCGGCGTGCAGGAGATGGATGGCGTGACGGCGTTGGCGTACTCGCGCATCCGCTTCAGCAGCGACGACCTGGACCGCATCCAGCGGCAGCAGCGGGTCATCTTCGCGGCGATCGACAAGGCGAAGTCGTTGAACCTGCTGAAGGACAACCCGGTCAACCTTTGGGACAAGTACAACGCGACAATCCAGACGGACATCAACGACGCGCTGATCCCGGGCTACGCGGACCTGGCGAACCAGACAAAGGACAACCTCATCGCCTTCTCGCTCGGCTCCGTCGTCGCGCCCTACACCACGGCGCAAGGCGCGCAGGTGCTCGTCGGCGACCCGGACGCGATCTCGGAGCTGGTGAAGGCGATCTTCAGCGCGGGCCCGATCACGGTCGACCCGGGCGTCGCGCCCACTCCGCTGCCGGTCGTCGTGCAGATCCAGAACGGCGCGGGAATCGACGGGCTGGCATCCAATGTCGCCTCGTACATCATCGGGAAGGGCTGGCAGCAGCTGGACGTACAGACCACGAACGCGAGCGATGGACTCACGCATGCGCGATCTGAGGTCGTCGACATCGACGGCTCGCACGACCGCAGCGGGTACCAGCTCGCGAACTGGCTGGGCATACCTGACGGCAACTACCGGCCCGCAACCGCAGCGGAGGCCGCCGCAATGCGCGAGTCAGGAGCGTCGCTGGTCGTGATCCTGGGGACGGACTACGACTTCACGACGCTGCAGCAGAACGCCGAGACGGATACAGCGGGCGGCGGGTGACGCGCGTTGCTCGAGCCTTGTGGGGTTCGGGGCGGATGATGGAAGAGGGATGACGGAGGCTGGATCGACCGGCCTCTCTTCGTTTTGTTTCCGCAGCTCGCTATCACTACGGTGCACAGCCGGGGACGGCTGTTGCCACGTAGCTGTCCTTAACGCCGAACCGGACCGTATTGGTGCAACGCGCGGGCTGAAAAGCCCGCGGCTACGTGGGTCTTCAAAAGGCCGCGCCACGTGCGTGTGTCGTCAACTGTGAGACATTTGATCTTTGAGCCAGTCGAGGGCGCGGACCTCGGACGGGTCGGCGCCGTTGAGCAGGCCAAGGTAGTAGCTGGCGAAGTCTCCGAACTGGGTCCCCCACAGCATCTCTTCGAGAGCGGATGCTCCGGGCACGTCGACCACTTCCACGCCCACGCCGGCGCCCGTTAATTGCTGTCGTGTGAGTTCGATGCGGCGGGCGATGCGGGCGTGTACTGACTGCTGCCGGAGCAGCACGACGTGCAGGAGCGGGAGCAGCGCGGGAGGGGCACCGTAGCCCAGAGGGGCGTTGTGGTTCATCTCCGGCAGCTCCAATGCCACGCCCCACGACTTCGCGTTCTCGTTGGTCTGCGTGACCCAGCGGTAGGCGACCGGCATCAGGGCGTCGGCGCCGACGATCACCGGGAGCTTGCCGTGCAGGCGGCGCGCGAGCTGCTTCGCGGGGTTCGACGCCTCCGGGACGTCGCGGCCGACGGCCTCCACCAGCCCGCGCATGTGGCCGAGGGCGGCCGGAAGGCCGGGTGCCGTGTCGGGCAGCAAGCCGAGACGGCCCGCGATCGCGAGGAGCGTCGCAAAGCTCCAGCCGAGCGCTGCCCGGGGCTCGCCGCGCCATTCGTAAACGAGGGCAGGGACGCCGTGCTGACTGGCGAGGTCGAGCAGGCGGCCGCCCGTCGTTATGGCCATCGTTCGGGCACCGCGGTCGAGCGCCTGTTGCACCAGCGAGAGGACCTCTTCCGTATTCCCGCTGGCCGAGGAGGCGATGGCGAGCGTGTGCTCGCCGACATGGCCAGGAAGCCGGTAACCGCGCACGACCTCGATGGGGGTCGTCGCACCGAGCTCGATGGCGAGGGCGCGAAGCAGGCTGCCACCGATCGCGGAGCCGCCCATGCCGAGCACGGCGACCCGCCACAGGGCGGCGTAGTCCTCGGGCAGCGTAAGCGCCGCGGCGGCATCCCAGGCCTGGCGCACCTGTTCGGGCAGCGCGGCGATACGGCCGTACAGGCCGGACGGGTCGAGGCGATCGTACGTCTCGGTGGAATCGAGCGGGGAGGGCGTCACGCACCCGTTGTAGGTGATGCCAGATCGGGCGTCAATCGGGGAGACATTGGACATGCGCCGCGCCGGGCGCGAGAATCTCGGCATGCCAAAGCCGCTAGAGGGCATCCGCATCCTGGATTTGACGATCTGGCAACAGGGGACGTACGCGACGGCCGTGCTCGCCGACCTCGGCGCGGATGTCATCAAGGTCGAAGAGCGCACGCACGGGGATCCCGGTCGCGGGGCGTGGGTCGCGCCCGGCAACGGGTTGAGCGCGTACTTCGAGGCCCACAACCGGGGCAAGCGATCGCTCGCGCTGGACCTGAAGCACCCGCGCGGGCGCGAAGCGCTTCTGAAGATGGCGGAATCCGCTGACGCGTTCGTGACGAACTTCCGGGCGCGGGCGATGCGCGACCTGCGGCTGGACTACCCCGACGTGGCAGCGGTGAACCCGCGCATCGTCTACGTGATGGCGTCGGGGTACGGGATCGCCGGCCCGGACGCGGACCTGGGCGCGTTCGACTTCCTGGCGCAGGGTCGCGGCGGCTTCGCCAGCACGAACGGCGAGCCAGACGACCCACCGATCCCGGCGCAAGTGCCGATCGCGGACCAGGTGGGGGCATTGCACGCGACGATCGCGGTGCTATCGGGCATCGCGTCGCGAGAGCGGACGGGCAAGGGTAGCCGGTGGGACACGTCGCTGCTGGGGAGCCAGCTCTCGCTGCAGTCGTTCGATATCACGAGCTACCTGTTCACGCGACAACTGCGCGGGCGCCAGCACCGTGGGGGATCGCGGCCGTTCTGGAAGATCTACCAGGGCAGCGACGGCAAGTGGTTCGTCATCGGCATGCTACTGGAGCGCGCATGGCCCGAGGTGTGCCGGGAGATCGGCCGTCCGGAGCTGGTGACGGATGACCGCTTCAGCACATTCCGCAAGCGCATTGGCGACCACGCGAAGGACCTGATCGCAATCCTGGACGAGGTGTTCGCGACGGCGCCCGCTCGCGCATGGGTCGACCGGCTGAACAGCATCGGAATGTTTTCGCAGATGGTGCAGTCGTATGACGAGCTCGAGTCCGACCCGCAGGTGCAGGCGAACGCGTACATCCACGACGTGCCGCGGGAGGGTGGAAGCCCGGTCCCCCTGGTGGGGACGGGGATCGCCGTGGGTGGCACACCGATGCGCATCGACCGGCTGGCGCCGCACCTGGGCGAACACACGGAGCAGGTGCTGCTGGAGGCCGGCTATTCGTGGGGCGAGATCGAGGCGCTGTGCCGGGATGGCGTCGCCGGGCCGGTGCACCATGACGAAGGCGCGTAGGCGCACATGACATCGCGCCGGCTTATGGTGATCGTGCGGCATGCGGAATCTGAGCACCACGTGCGAAGGCTCACGGGCGGCTGGACCGATACGCCGCTTACAGAGGCAGGACACGAACAGGCACGCGTACTGGCCGCCCGGCTGGCGGCCGAACTGGCCGGCCATCGCGTGTCGCTGTACTCGAGCGACCTCAAACGGGCAGCACAGACGGCGCAGCATATTGGGGAGGCGTTCGGAGAGGCGGTCGCGTTCGACCAGCGGCTGCGCGAACACAACAACGGCGCGGCAGCCAACATGACCATCGAAGCGGCAGCCGCTCGCTATCCCGAGACATGGGCGGTCAACGTGCCCCTCGACACACGGGCGTACGAGGGGGCGGAGACGCCACGGCAGTTCTACGAGCGCGCCGGCGCCTTCATCGACCAGATAGAGGCGGACGGTAGCGTGCCCGTCGTTGTCACACACGGTGGGACGATGATCTGCCTGGTTGCTCGCTGGCTGCGCTTGAGCGCGGAGACGCTGCAACCGATCGGATTCTCGGCCCACACCACAAGCATCACCGTCCTGAGCGAAGACAGGCACGGTCGCCAGGTGGAGCGGCTGAACGATACTGCGCACCTGTACGGGAGCGCTGGCCATGTCCGTATCGGAGACCTCGTGTAACGGTGCGCCAGCGGCGGGCGAGCTACACTCGACGGGTATGGCGTGTCCACCGTGAGCGAGGAGGACGCGAGTGACACCTGCCACCCAGCCACTCCCAGCGGTCCAGCCCGAACGTTCGGGCGAAGAACCGAGCCGCAGCGCGCTGATCACGGGCGCATCGTCAGGTATTGGCGCGGCGTTTGCGGACCGGCTCGCGCACGATGGCTACGATCTCATCCTCGTCGCGCGGAGGCGTGAGCGCCTCGAAGCGATGGCCGAGCACCTTCGCCGCGAAGAGGCCGTGAACGTCGACGTCCTGGCGGCGGACCTGACCGACCGGGGTGAGTTGCTGCTCGTCGAGCGGGCAGCGGAGACGGCATCGCTTGAGATGATGGTGAACTGCGCGGGCGTCGCGGGATACATGCCATTTGTGACGCTGCCGGCGGACCAGGCGCAGTCGATGATCGCGCTGCACATCGTCGCGCCCACGCGGCTCACGCGGGCGGCACTACCCGGGATGATCGAGCGCGGGCGCGGCGATGTGATCAACGTGTCCTCGGGGCTCGTCTTCAGCGCGGCGGCTCCGTCGCCTCCGCTGCCCCAACGCGCTGTATACGCGGCGGCGAAGTCGTACATCAATACCTTCACCGAGATTCTGGGGAACGAGCTGCGGGGAACCGGATTGCGCGTCCAGGCGCTATGTCCGGGCATCGTGCGGACGGAGTTTCACGAGGTCGCGGGCCATGACGTGTCTCACGTGCCGTTTATGCTCGAACCTGAAGACGTTGTGACAGCATCTCTCGCCGGCCTCGATCTGGGCGAGATCGTGTGCATCCCGGGCCTCGAGGACGTATTGCGGCTCGCGGACCTGGAGCAGAGCCGCGGCCGGGTGTTCGAAGGTGCGCGCGGCGGCAAGATCGCGGAGCGCTATCAGCCAGAGTGACGGACGCACGCAGGGTTGTGCGGCTTGATGTTTGCGCCAGATCCCTTCGATCTAAGCATCACATTTGTTGCGCGTGGCCCGGGACGGACAAACCTCGCTCCGGCTGCCCGTATCTCGCTCAGGTCCGACGCGATGTCATGGCTGGAAACAGGGTAAGCAGCGCCTTCATGAGGAATTGGATGAACCTTCGCAACGCAGCATTCGGAATCCTGGCAGGTATCGCCGTCACATTCACGGCGTGGGCCAGTGCACCCGCGTCCCACGCCGATGAGTGGACCGTCGGGCAGGACTACGTCGACGCCACGCTGGACGCGGGTTACGCGCCGGACGGTACCGCGTTCTCAGGGAC
>JACRBR010000093.1 GCA_016213125.1 Chloroflexota bacterium
CCTCCCCCGGGAGCTTCGGCCGCGTAGCCCAACGGAAGAGGCGGCGCGCTGAGGACGCGTCTCGTGCAGGTTCGAATCCTGCCGCGGGCACCCTTGCAGGCACGGTAGTTCAATAGCAGAACATCCCTCTCATAAGGGGAAGACGCTGGAGCGCAACCAGCCCGTGCCATCGCCGCCGTAGGTTCAACAGCAGACCGCCTCCCTCGTAAGGAGGAAACGGCGAGCGTTACCGCCCGCGGGCTCACTTTTCCGTGACGGGCTCTCGGACGGCTCCGAGGTCAACACGCACCTCACCGACCCGAACGATCCCGACTCCGATGACGACAACCTGACGGACGGCGCGGAGGTACTCACCTACTTCAGCAACCCCAACAACCCGGACACCGACGGCGACACCATGCCGGACGACTACGAGGTCCTGAACCCCTGCCTCCAGATCCTCGTTCCCGATGGCGGCGCCGACCCCGATGGCGATGCGGTGAGTAACGTAGCCGAGCTCGGCCAGCTCACCCTCCCCTGCGACCCCGACACCGACGACGACGGCTTCAAGGACAAGCCCGGCACGTCGCACGCGCTCAACAACGCCAACATCAACGAGGACAACTGCATCCTCGTCCCCAACCCCGGCCAGCTCAACACCGACGGCGAGTTCGTCGACCTTGGCGTTACGGTCGGCTTCGACGACCTCACCTGGCCCAACTCCGACGCGCTCGGTGACGATTGCGATCCCGACGCCGATAACGACGCCATCCCCAACACCACCGAGACCGCGGGTCCGCCGTGCGCGTCAGCATCGGCGCCAACGAACCCGCTCGACTACGACAGCGACGACGACCGTACGCTGGACGGACCCGAGTGCACGTTCAGTACCGACCCGAACAACCCGGCCAGCAAACCGCTCGGATCGCCTCCTCCGGATCCGGACACGGACGGGTTGACCACCTTCTACGAAACCCTCATCGGGACGAACCCCACCGTCTCCGACACGGACGGCGACGGGCTGCTCGATGGGCAGGAAGTGAAGTTCTTCAACACCAACCCGCTCGCGACCAACACCGACGGCGACGATTGTTCGGACGGCAAGGAGGCGGCCTCGGTCAATGTGGACAGGGTCGTGAACTCCGGTGACATGCTCATCGTGGTCATGCACTTCGGCCCCGGCAGCAGCCCGGGCTACGTGACCGGCCTCGACGTGAATCGCGACGGCACGATCAACTCCGGCGACACCCTGCTTATCGGCAAGCTGTTCGGCCCCTGCTGATCGGACAGCGGTTCACCCACGGAAGACAAGGAGAGGGCCCGAGTTTTGTCGGGCCCTCTCCTTGTCTTCCCTCGACTGCCTCAAATCTATCAGCCGCCGACCGGCGGCCCCGCGCGCCGCGCCACGACATCCGCCGGCACCTCCTGTTGCTGCTACAGCCACAGGCGGAAGTAGCGGCCGCGGAGGGCCAGCAGCTCTTCGTGCGTCCCCTGCTCCACGATCTCGCCCCGGTTCAGCACGATGATGCGGTCGCACCCGCGCACGGTCGCCAGACGGTGGGCAATGATGATGCTCGTCCGCCGCGCCGTCAGCCGCTCCAGGCTGTCCTGGATCAGCGCCTCCGTCTCGGAATCGATGTTCGCCGTCGCCTCGTCCAGCACCAGCATGACCTCGGGGTCGAACGCCACCGATCGCGCAAACGCCAGGAGCTGCTTCTGCCCGGTGCTCAGGTTCGCCCCGCGCTCGACGAGTTTGTGCTGGTATCCGTCGGGCAACTGCTGGATAAAGCGGTCCGCGCCCACCAGGCGGGCCGCTTTCCGTACCTGCTCGATGCTTACCGACTCGTCCCGCAGCCGGATGTTCTCCTCGATCGTGCCGGTGAAGATGAACGGGTCCTGCAGCACCAGCCCTATGTGGCGGCGCACCTGGTGCTGCCGCGCCGCCGCGATGTCGACTCCATCGAGCAGGATGCGCCCCTGCTGGATGTCGTAGAACCGCAACAGGAGGTTGATCAGGCTCGTCTTGCCCGCGCCCGTCGCACCCACGAACGCCACCCGTTCGCCCGGCGCGATGGTGAAGCTCACGTCCCGCAGCACCCACGTGCCTTCGCTGTACGCGAACGACACGCCCTCGAACGTCACCTCGCCGCGGATGCGATCCGGAAGCTCCAGCGCCCCCTCGCTGTCCTGCACACCCTCGGGCTCGTCAAGCAGCGTAAAGATTCGCTCCAGCGCCGCCATCGCCGATTGGAGGATGTTGAACCGGTCCGCGATCTCCCGCACAGGGTTGTAGTACATCGCCACCAGCTGAAGGAACGCCACCAATGAACCGATCGTCAGCGTCTCTCCCAGGACCAGGCGCCCACCCACCACGATGACCACGCCCGTCGTGATCGCGCTCACCATCGCCACCACCGGCTCGAACAGCGCGTACTGGTGCACAACGGACATGTTCGCTGCTTGCAGGCGCGAGCTGTGGTCGTCGAATTCCGCCAGGTCCCGCTTTTGCCGTCCGAACAGCTGGATAAGCAAGATGCCGCTGATGTGCTCCGCGGCGAACGCGTTCATCCTCGCGACGTGCAGCCGCTGGCGGCGGAATGCGTTCCGCATCACCACCGCGAACCACCGCATCAGGATGGCCAGCACCGGCATCACGACAAGCGTAATCAGCGCCAGCTTCCAGTTAATCAGGAACAGAGCGATCGCCACGCCGACGATCATGAACACGTCGGCGATGATCGTGATCGCCCCCTGCGTAAGCAGCTGATCGAGCGCAGCGATGTCGTTCGTCAGCCGGGTCACCAGCCGCCCGACGGGGTTCGCGTCATAGAACGCGATGGACATGCGCTGCAGGTGCCGGAACAACTGCAACCGCAGGTCGTTCATCACCCGCTGCGAGACCTGGACCATCTGGATCGCCTGCGTGTAGCGGAAGACGAAGAGCAGCCCTAGCGAACCCAGGTACAGGATGCTGATCCACCACAGGTCGCCCGTCGTCCCGTTCGCAACGTCGCGGTCGATCGCCTGCCTCACCAGGAGCGGCTGCACCAGCAGTAGCCCCGTGGACCCCAGCAGCAGCGCGATGGCCAGTACCACCCGCCACCCGTACGGCCGCAGGTACCCCATCAGCCGCCCGACCAGCCGCGAATCGTACGCCTTGCCGATGACGTCGTCTTCTTCGTTGTAGCCGTGCATCGCCATGCTAGTCGGCTTCTTCCTCGGGCTCGTCGCCCTGCAGCTGCTCTTCCAGCCGTTGGCGCCGGTCGAGCTGCGCGTAGGCCCCGTCGCGCGCCACCAGCTCATCGTGCGTGCCGCGCTCGATGATGCGGCCATCGTCCAGCACCACGATCTGGTCCGCCCACTTCACGGCCGAGACGCGGTGCGCGATGATCACCGCCGTCCGGCCCTCGATATAGCCGCGCAGTCCGGCAAGAATCCTCTCCTCGGTGTATGCGTCCACATGCGATAGCGCGTCGTCGAGGATGAGGATTGGCGCCACCCGCGCCAGTGCCCGAGCGATGGCCGCCCGCTGCTTTTGGCCGCCCGAAAGCGATACCCCGCGCTCGCCCACCAGCGTCTGCATGCCGTGTGGCAGCTGCGCCACGTCGTTCGACAACTGCGACAACTGCATCGCCTGCTCGACGTGCGCCGCGTCGACATCCCCGGCCCACGCCACGTTGTCCTCCAGCGTCGTCGAGAACAGAAACGACTCCTGCGGTACGAACGCCACGGCCCGGTGCAGCTGCTCCAGCGGTATCTCCCGGATGTCCTGCCCGTCCAGCGTCACCCGCCCCTCGCGCACGTCGTAGACGCGCGCGATGAGGTTCACCAGCGTCGTCTTGCCCGAGCCCGTCGGCCCCACCACCGCCAGCGTCGTCCCCGCCGGTACGTCGATGGTGATGTCGTGCAGCACCGGCCGGTTGAAATACCCGAAGCTCACGCGTTCGAAGCGAATACTGCCGCGCAGGTCCGGCACGCGCTCAACCCCGGGCGCGTCGGCGACCACCGGCTTCCGCGCCAGCACCTCCTCCACCCGCATCATCGAGGCCGCCGCCTGCTGGTACAGCGTCAGCGTCCAGCCCAGGTTCACCATCGGCATCGCAAGCAGCACGATGTAGCTGTTGAACTGCACGAACTGCCCCAGCGTGATCGCCCCCGAGCGCACTTCCACCGCCCCCACGTAGATCACCACCACCGTGCTGACCCCGATGAGCACTGTCAGCATCGGCCAGATCGCGGCGCTCAGCCGGGCCCACGACACGTTCGCCTCTTCGAAGACCTTCAGCTCCCGCTCGAACGCGGCTGCCTCGTTGTCCTCCTGCACGAACGCCTTAATCACCCGCGCGCCGGAGAAGTTCTCCGTCACGAACGTGGCCAGGTTCCCGAACTGCGTTTGCACCGTGTGATACCGCTTCTCGATGACCCGCCCCTCCCAGATGAAGAGGATCGTGATCAGCGGCAGCGGGAAGGCCGCCAGGAGCGCCAGCTTCACATCGATCGTGAGCATAATCACGAGACCGGCGATGAACAGCAGCACCGACCGGAACAGGTCCATCAGGCCCGGACCCAGGAACTCCCGGACGGTCGTGACGTCGTTCGAGACGCGGGCCAGCAGGTCCCCGGTCTGGTTCTCGTGGAAGAATTTCTGGTCCAGCCGCTGCAGATGTGCATACACGTCGTTCCGCAGGTCGTATTCAATCTTGCGGGACGAACCGCTGACGAAGATGCGCGTGATGTACCTCAACGAACTGTCTGCCGCCTGGATGCCGATGGTGAGCGACGCGAACAGCACCAGCTTCTGCGTCGTTACGCCCTCCAGCAGGCTGTCGATTGCCCGCCCCAGGA
>JACRBR010000008.1 GCA_016213125.1 Chloroflexota bacterium
GCCCCACCGCGAGACGCAAAGGAGCCGGCCCCCGCACCAGCGGAGAGCGGCCCCTTCGCTTGGGACGGGCTACTTAGCGGGGACGCCGCTGCGCAGCAGCAAGCCCGGCTACAACAACGCCAACCGCGGCCAGCGCCCCTGCCAGCACCCACGGAATCGCTGAATCGCCCGATTCCGCCCCGGTGCCTGTTGACGGCAGCGTGGTCGAGCCACCTGCGCCACCTCCGGCCGCCGGCGTACCGGTTGCCGCACCGCGCGTCGGCGAGCCGGTAACACCACCACCCGCCGCCGGCGTCATGGTCGTCACCGCACCGCCTGCCGCGGGCGTGGTGACTGCGGTCGGAGTCCCGGCGTCCGGGGTACCGCCCGCGTGCGCGGAACCACCACCAAACAGCGAGCCGCCGCTCACCAACGCTGCCATCAGCAGCGCGACGCCGATCACCCCCGCCGCCACGAGCGTCTTGACTTCCCTTCCAACGGACACATTGACCTCCTGTTCCAAGATTCCAGCCGACCTTTCCAGATGACGCGATCGCCGGGATCGGTTTCAAGGGCAAACCAGGGGATTGCTGGCGATGGCAGGTGTCCTTAGCAGCCGGCAGGAGCACCCGCACATGGTTCTGCAACCGACCGCGCGTCATCGCTGACGGATAACGAAACCATTGCAACCATCCAAAAAGTGCTACAGCGACATTGCATGCGGAATCGCCGCCCGGCTAAAGTCGCTGTAATCGCGTGAGAGGGATCGGGCGGTAGTGCGGACGGCGCGTCTTTCGGTTGCTGGTTTCCTCCTGCTGGCTTCGTGCCAGGCCTTTCTCTTGTCCGGAATGACCCTGCGCGAAGCGACGATTGCGATCCCGCCGTGCGAGGTCGCGCGCCCCGCGAGCCCACCGGCCGCGACAGCATTCCTGCCCGTTCGCCTGCATGACGGGGCCGCACCTGACGTGCTCGCGCGAACAGCGGTCGCCATCGACGCCGAAACGGGGCGCGTGCTGTACGGCAAGCGCGCTCACGCGCGTCGCTACCCGGCGAGCACGACCAAGATGATGACCGCCCTCTTGAGCCTGGAAGCCACCAGCGGCGACGAACACGTCGTTTCGACGACGGATTCCACCACGATGGAGGGAAGCTCGGTCATGGGGTTGGTGCCCGGCATGGAGCTCACGGCCCGGGACCTCGTGTTCGGTCTGATGCTGCCGTCAGGGAACGACGCCGCGATCGAGCTTGCGCGGCTGGTCGCCGGCACGGAGCAGCACTTCGTCGACGAGATGAATGCGCGCGTCGACGCGCTCGGCCTGGCGGACACGCATTTCGAAAACCCGCATGGCCTGGATGCGCCGGGACACTACTCCTCCGCATACGACCTGGCGATGATCGCCCGCGAAGCGATGCGCAACGACGAGTTCCGTGAGGTCGTCGGTGCCTGGTACTACCCACTGCCGTGGGCACCGGACGTCGAGCTCGTGAACGGCAACTCGCTGTTGGAGACCTACCCCGGCGCCGACGGCGTCAAGATCGGCTGGACCGACCACGCCGGTTGGACGTTCGTCAGCTCGGCGAGCCGGGATGGCCACCGGGTCATCGCCGCGGTGATGGATACGCCCGACCGCGACCGGGACGCGACGGTACTGCTCGACTGGGCCTTCAGTACATATGCCTGGCGCGATGTCACGCCTGCGCTCATTTCGGAGATCGATACGCTCGGCTCGCGAATGCCCGTCGGCGGAGCGCTCCTGGTCGGGCGGGCGTGTTTCTAGCGACTCGCCCCGGCTAATCTTCGTTCGCGGATATGCGGTACAGCGCCTTGTTCTCGAGCGAGGCCACCCAGACCGCGCCGTCAGGCGCCACTTCGATATCCGTTGCGCCGAAGAAGCCCCTGCCAAATACGGTTTCGCTCAACTCGCCGATCGGGTCGCCGGTGTTGTCGTTGACCCGATCTTTGAGCGGCGCCTCGAGCAGCAGATCCTTGCCGTCCGGCGTCATATCGAATCGGTACAGGGCGCCCGTCGTCATATCCCCGACAAGCAGCGCACCGTCGTAGTCATCGCCGAGCCCCGCGCCCGCCAGGAAGCGCAGCGCCGCCGGGACCACGGGCCGGCGCCATGAGAAGGCTGGCGGCCAATACGTGGACGACGCGATCAGCACAAGCCGCCTCAGCGCGTCGCCGGCGTCTTCGGCAAGGAGCGACGGCGGGAAGGAAGGATTGTCTAGCCGGCGATCGCTGGCGAGTTCAATCGTGCGGAAGTCGGCGTACCGTTCCGGCCGTCCCACAATCTGGAGCCACCCGATGTTGGTGCCCGGGTTGTATGTGCCGATCTGGTCAAAGGAGGCCTGCCCGGCCACGTCGATCCAGAATGCGCCCGTCCGCGGCTCCCAATCGAAGCCGTAGCTGTTACGCAGGCCATACAGGAAGACATTCTCGAGGACGAGATCGTCGACCGCGCCAACGAATGGGTTATCGCGCGGGGTGCTCCCATCGTCGTTCAGGCGCAGGACCACACCGGTGAGACTGTCGATGCCCGAGCGCTGCTCTCCAAACGCAACGTTCTGGAGCGGCCCGCGATCGTTCTGATCACCGATGACGACATATAACTTGCCGTCCGGTCCGAAATCGATGACGCCGCCGTTGTTGTTGCCCCGGCGGCGGCCGAGAGTAAGGTCGGTCGTGCGTGAGGGGAGCCTGATGATATTGCGATCGAAGTTGAGCCGCGACCCGTCCCATCTAAACCGGTCGACGCGGTTCCCCAGCGGCGGCACATGTTCGATATCCCCCGACGGCTCACCGAGAAGCGCCTCGGGCTCCTGGCCTCCTCCTGCCCAGGTCCAGTACACGTACACGTAGTTGTTCTGCGCGAACTGCGGATGGAGCGCCAGGCCAAGCACACCGCGCTCGTCGGCGACGTTCGCCTTCAGGCTTACCACGGGATCGCGCTGGACATCGCCGTTCCGTACGCGGACGATCCTGCCCGTCGCCTTCTCGGCAACCAGCAGGTCATCCGCGCCCAAGAACGCGATCTGTGTTGGGGCTTGCACGCCATCGATCGTGTCGAGGCTGAGCGAAGGATCATTCAGCCGAGGTCCGCCGCCGTTTGCAGCATCGGCGCCGCCGGCAGATGGCGTCTTGCCGGGCTCACCGCGAGGGGCCGAATCGTCGTGCGTGCACGCCATTAGTGCGGCGCACGACACCGCGCACGAAGCGGCACACAAAACAAACACGAGCGTACGCGCTGCCATGCTTCCTCCGGACTCCGGAGAGTCAGTATTCGGGCGCGCGCATGACGAATGGCTCTCGGGAGCAACTCTGCCTGTGGCATCGGCGTGGCCAAAGCCACGCTCAGGTCACATCGCACAGAGCCTTCGCCACCGTTTGTCAAATTCAATGCGCCGCGCGGGGGGATCCGGCCCCGCCACGCGGCCGGAAGGATGCCCGTCATGCGATCGCCAAGCGTGCGCCTTGAGCCGTAACGGCTCTGTTAGGAGGCGCGATGGAGACTGTTTCATCAGAACTCGTCTCCCTATCCCAGCAGAGGTAACAGCCATGACCACACTCGCCTTAAACGACGCCAGTCTCTGGGCACTCGTGGCGCAGACGGTCGGAGTGTTCGCTGTTGTAGCCATACTCACATTGTGGTTCGCCAGCGTCGCATGGGTCGCGAGCGACGTCCGGCGGCGCACAACCGATGCGACGGAGCAGTGGCTAGGCGTGCTTGCACCCGTCGTCTTGTTCATCCCGGGTGTCGTGCTGTACGTAGCCATGAGGCCGCCCGAGACGCTGGAAGAGGCGCAGGAACGACGCTGGGAGATGGAGGCGCTCGCCCTGCAGGCAGCTGCGACACCGACGTGCAGGGTCTGCCAGCGCAGGCTTCGCGACGACTTCATACGTTGCCCCTACTGCGGATTCGCCCTCGGCGAGCGGTGCAATACCTGCGACCGGTTCAACCCGGCCGAGTGGGTGGTGTGCGCGTACTGTGGAAGCGCGAAGAAAGCGCCCGTGACCACCCGGCGAGCAGTGCCACCGAACCCCGAGCCGGCGGTGGCGCAGCCGGTCATCGCAACACATGGCCGGGTGGCCGGATAGGTGGGCTCCATGCCGCCGGACCAATGGGTCCTCCGCCTTCGGCGACGAAGGAACAGACGCCGGGGGCACCGCACCGTGGGGGCGCCCCCGCTCGTAGCGGCGTTCTTCGTGCCGCTCCTGTGTGCGGTGTGGCTTGGTAGCTGCGCCGCCGTCGTCAGCCTGCGCTACGTGGCGGAAGTGAATTCTGAGTACGGATCCGTCGAAGACGCGCTCGCCGCGCGCGGAGGAGGGGCCCGGATCTACGACCGCAACGGCACCTTACTCTACGAGTTCCTGGACGAAGGGTACGGCCAGCACAGGCCGGTCAAACTCGATCAGATCTCCCCCTGGCTACAATCGGCGACGATAGCCGTGGAAGACGACAGCTTCTACTCGAATCCGGGCGTCAACATTCGCGGCACGTTCCGCGCGGTCACAGAGAACTTGACGCCTGGCCGGTTCCTGACTGGCACCGGCGGCAGTTCCATCACACAGCAGTTGGTCAAGCAGATCTACTTCTCGCAGGACGAACGCGAGCGGCGATCCATCGATCGCAAGGTGAAGGAAGCCCTGCTGGCCCTCCGGATCACACGGGAGTACGAGAAAGACCAGATCCTGGAGTGGTACCTGAATGAGATTCCATATGGGAATCTCGCGATCGGCGCTGAGGCGGCATCGCTCTCGTACTTCGGAATCTCCGCGAAGGATCTCACACTTGCCCAGGCTGCGTTCTTGGCGGGACTGCCGCAGTCGCCGACGGAGTTCGACCCGTTCATCAACTTCGACGGGGCCAAGAAGCGGCAGGCGGAAGTCCTGCTGCTGATGGAGCGTCACGGCGTGATCGACAGCCAGACTCGAGCATGGGCGATGCTGGAGGACATCAAGCTCAATCCGGCGCCTCAGCCGTTTCTCGCGCCCCACTTCGTGCTGTACGTCGGAGATTACCTCCGGGCAACGTTGGGCGATGAAGCCCTGTATCACGGCGGTTTGTCCGTCCTGACGACGCTCGACCTCGGCCTGCAGGAGGACGCAAACGCGATACTCGAGCAGAACCTGGAGAAGTACGAGAATTCGTCCCAGGGCCACAACGGGTCCGTCGTCATCATCCAGCCTTCCACGGGCCGGATCCTGGCGATGGTCGGCAGCCGCGACTACTTCCGCGCCGATGTGAACGGCGAGGTGAACAACGCGATCGCGATGAACTCGCCCGGCTCCACGCTAAAACCGTTCACGTACGCGACGGCGTTCATGATGGGTTGGGGCCCGGACTGGCCGATTCTGGACACACCCATTACCTATAAGCAACCGGACGGCAAGGAGTTCTCGCCACGCAATCCGGACGGCCGAACGCGTGGTCCGATCACCGCGCGAGAGGCGCTGGGCAACTCGTTCAACATCCCGGCGTTCAAGACCATCCTGTGGACCGGCGTAGATGGCGTGCGCGACACGGCGAAGCGCATGGGCATTACCACCCTGGATCGCGACCTGGGGCCGGCGATGACCCTCGGCGGCGTGGACGTGAAGCTGCTCGATCTGACCTACGCCTACTCGGTGTTCGCGAACAACGGCATAATGGCCGGCGTACCGGCGTCGCACGGCCTCGGCCAGGGCAATCGCACCCTCGATCCAAACCCGGTCCTCCTGGTTACCAGCCGGAGCGGCGACGTGCTGATGGACAACTCCGTGCCTGACTCCACAGCCGCAATGGAGCCGCAGTACACCTACCTGATTACCGAGATCCTGTCCGATGACTCAGCCCGGTCGATTACCTATGGGCGGGGAAGCACGCTGAACATCCCCGGGAGGCGCGTCGCCGTGAAGACGGGGACCAGCGAACCGTATGAAGACTCGCGCAAGCTGATCGGCGACACGTGGACGGTTGGTTACTCACCGGACATCGCGGTGGGCGTGTGGGTGGGGAATAGCGACAACTCACCAATGGTGAACATCTCGAGCACCACGATCGCAGGCTCCACGTGGCACGACGTGATGTTGCGGGCCCACGAAGGATTGCCCCCGCACGACTGGATCGAGCCGCCCGGGATCGTCGAGGCGACGGTCTGCGTGCCCAGCGGCGTGGTAGCCGAGAGCGATTCCCGGTGCCGAAAGGTGAAGGGGCGCTTCGTGCTGGAGGCCCTCGCCAGGCAGACCGATAACTGGTGGGGCGGCGAGATGCTCTCATCGCCGCGCACGGAGCAGTCGCTTAGTAAGGTCCCGGCCGAACTCGATGAGTGGAAACGTTACCTGGCGGACGAGTACCTGCATCGATACGGAGGCGGCAGCCCGCGGAAGGAAGAAAGCACGCCTGCTCCCCCACCGCCACTAGCAGCCCAGCCGACGGTAGCTCCGCTGCAGCCAGCCCCACCGACACCGGAACCGACCCAGGCCCCGGTCCTGACTGCTACCCCGGTCACGGCCGTGCCAAGCCCTCCGCCGCCGGAGCCAACAAAGGACGGAGGGCCGGGCAGACGGTGAAGGATGCCGGTGATGCCGCCACCGCTTTACGAGAGGAAGGCGATCATGGTCCGCACAATTGCCGTTGTCGACGATGACGCCGCCTACCTGCGCTTCATAGAGAAAGCGCTCGCCGGTGCAGGTTATGTCTCGTGTCCGATCACCAGCTTCGACGCGGAGGAGGTCGTGCGAGTCATCGCCGCATCCGGCTGCGAGGCCGCCATCATCGACGTTTTCATGTACAACGAGCCTTCCGGGCTGAGCTTTGTCGACGCAATTCGCGAAGATCCCGCGCTTGCCGGCCTGCCCCTCATCGTCGCCACCGGTGCGCGCGAGAAGGCAGCCCGGTTCAGGCTGGCGCTTCGTCATCAGCGATGCAGGGTGATGCTGAAACCGTTCGGCGTCGATGAACTCCTCCAGGCCCTCAACGAGACGCTGTCGCCGCGTCCCGTGCCCCTCCGGCGCCCCCAGCCCACGGTCCTCGGCCCGGCGGCAAACGCCCTCTTGAACAGAGGCATCGTCCCGGGCACCCCGGCGGAGAGCACGTAATCCGGGGCTTCTCGGTCGAGGAACCACCAGCCCGCCATCACGACTGCAACGGCCGCCGCGCGCCCCTTCGTGCCCGGCATTTACGTGCAAATACCGTTCCCGCTCGTCTCGTACCATGGTCTCAGCGAGCAGTTGGCCGGCACCCCCGGGGACCGTACGAGGCGCCCGGCGGTACGCCGGGTGGACATATCCGGAGTTTGTGCGTGAACGCGGAGCAGCTGTGCAACCTCGGTTTCCAGCTGGAGGGCCGTGCACCCGGCGGCGAGTCAGGCGGCGCGTGGTTCGCCATCTCTGCCGGCGGTGAGCGCGTCGTGCTGAAGTGGTCCGCCGACGAGAGCATGGCCGGCCGCTATGCGGTGCTCGTGCCCGCGCTCGACGTGCTACGATCGCGTGGCGTGCCCGTGCCCGAGTACCGTTTCGTGCGCGCCGTCGACGGGTGGACGCTCTCCGCACAGCAGGTGCTGCCGGGACGATCGGTCCCGACCTGGCCGCCGCGGCTCGTCGACCGGATGATCGAGTGCGTGGGCGCCGCAGCCGGCATCGCCGGTCCACCGCCGTCACAGTCGCTGCAGGGGTGGGGTGAGTTCGTGATCCACACGCTCAGGGTCGGCGAGGAAGGCTGGGCGCCGCATGACCCGCTCCGGGCGCACTCCGATCGCGCCCGGCGCATCATCGACATCGTCGAGTCGGTCGGCGCCGAGGCCGAGCCGTCATGGTTCCCGACGAGCGGGCTTGTCCACTTCGACCTGCACACGGACAACGTGCTCGCCCT
Organism: Chloroflexota bacterium; assembly: GCA_016213125.1. Lineage (GTDB taxonomy): Bacteria > Chloroflexota > Dehalococcoidia > DSTF01 > JACRBR01 > JACRBR01. The sequence continues at coordinate 7,833 of JACRBR010000008.1, forward strand.
CGATGACGGCACGCTCACCGGCATCATCGACTGGGAGGGAGCGTGCGCGGGCGATCACCGCTACGACCTGGTGGCGTTCGCGTTCGACCTCGACGGTCACGGCCAGCAGATCTGGGATCGGGTCCAGGCGCTCGTCGAGCCGCGCGTGCTGCGGGCGTACGTCGCGCACATGGCGCTCCGTCGCACGGACTGGGCGATCCGCCACCGCCCCGAGGACGTCCCCCGCCAGCTATCCCGCGCCGAGCGCACACTCCGTCTGTGAGTTCGGAGCGACAAACGGCGGCACCGATGGCACGGGGGTGTGCGAAGGCCAAAGAGTGGCACGGGTGGAGGGACTCGAACCCCCGACCGGCGGTTTTTTGGACACACGTCACGTACTGGCAACGGCGGCATCCACCGCTTGAAATCAGCTTCGCTAGATTCAAAGCCGCTCGCTAACTGCTAATCTATCAGGCACACACCGCGCCTCCTGGATTGGGGCGCGTTTGCAGTTTGGCTTGCAGATGGCACGCGCAACTCGAACGGTCAACCCGCTCCACTTCGAGGATCTCGAACCGCACCGCTTTGAAGACTTGGTGCGCCAACTCGCGCACGGGTTTCGGCCCTGGCTTCGGTTGGAAGCTACCGGCCGCCTCGGACAAGACCAAGGCGTGGACATTGCGGCAGAGGAACTGGTCACCGGAGAGCCGCAACCGCCGGAGGATGAGGCGGATGAGGATTTCACGCCCGTACCGCAGACGCGCGCGTGGCGCTTTCAGTGCAAGCGGTATAAGCGGTTGGGGGCCAAGGACGTTCGCCTTTACGCAGACGAAGCTGTCAAGGATCTGCAAGAACCACCGTACGGTCTTGTACTTGCAGCCGCGTGTGATGTGACCGGCGCAACGCTAGAAGCGTTTCACAGCGAGGTACGACAACTCGGCGTTGTTGAAGGTCACCTCTGGACCAAGGCTCATCTAGAAGACCTGCTCTTCCGTCCCGACAACGATCACTTGTTGTTTGCCTATTTCGGAATATCACTAACCGCTAAGCGAAGAAGTCGGCTTCAGACGGTGCGATCCGCTCTGACCATCAAGCGCAAGCTGATGCGGACTTTGCAGATCAGTGATGTGACCTCGATGACTTGGGTATCGGTACTGGTGAGAGACTTGGCGGATGAGTCATACCCAGGAGGGGGGCTGGCGAGGAGGGCCGCTGGCCTTGTCGTGCAGCCGTGGGAAGAGGTGAAGGCCGTAACGCTGGAAAGCGAAGGCCTCATCGTTTCCCGCAACTCCGTCGAATGCTGGGTAGAACCAGACGGTTCTTGGGACATGATCGATGGATCTGAAACACCTTGGCGTGATCTACCACGGGCCGATCGGGATTGGCGCTGCTCGCGATTGAGTTTCAGCCAAACTCCTGCATCGGGCGATCTCTGGCTCATCCCTTGGGAGAACATCTTGGAGGTCGATGCGCTTGGAGACAGATATTTCGAGATGCCGCACATCTATTGCCTTTACGGCGCAAACCGCGGCCCCTACTTGGGAAGGTCCGTGATACCGGTGTCTCTCAGTTGGGATCTTCAAGGACCAGTCTTACTATCACCAGACGACCGCAAACCGCTTTTCGACAGTCTGACTGAGGATTCCCCAATTCACCCCGAAAAGGATCGCGCAACCATGGTCGAAGACTCCCCAGAACTCGCGTAGCAGTCCCGCGCCTTGTCGGTGTCGCCGACCTTCACCCTTAGCCGCTTCGAACCTCGCGTTTGCAATCCGTTAGCAAGGACCCCGCCCGGGCGCTCCGGCGGGGTCTTCACTTGAGCCTGTCTTGAATCTGAAACAGTGGCACGGGTGGAGGGACTCGAACCCCCGACCGGCGGTTTTGGAGACCGCTGCTCTCCCAGCTGAGCTACACCCGTGCGTAGCTTGATTCTACAGAATCGGCCGAGGTCGCAGGAAGGCTAGCGGTGCGCTGCGGTGTAGCTCTCGACGGTGCGGCGCACGAGGTCGGGGAAGTTGCTGCAGATGCTGTCCACGCCGGCCTCGCACATCGCGGACATGTCCTTCTCGTCGTCGACGGTCCACGTCATGAACGTCAAAGAGCGGAGCTGGCCCTGCCGCACCGTCTCGGGCGAGGCGAAGGCGTAGTAGACGCTGACGCCCTGCGCGTTGAGTGAGAGCGCAAAGCCGAAGAAGTCGTCCCAGTCGAGGATGCGGCGCCCGTCGGTCAGCAGCGCGGCCGCCATGCGGGGCTCGGCCTCGCGCATGGCTTTCACCACCTGCGGCCAGAACGAGTGCACCTCGCAGTTCGCGATGGCGCCGGCATCGCGCACGACACGGGCCACCACCTCCTCGATGCCGGTCTGCTTGATCTCGATCTGCTGCAGGGCTTTGCCGTTCGTAAGCTCCAGCACCTCGGCGAGGGTCGGAATGCGGGCGCCTTCGAACTTCGGCGAGAACTGCCGCGCCCCGGCGTCGAGCGCGCGCACGACACTGAGCGGCATCTCGTGCACGTTGCCGCTGCCATCCGTCGTCCGGTCGACGGTCTCATCGTGAATGAGCACGGGCACGCCGTCCGAGGTGCAGTGGACGTCGATCTCGATCGCGTCGGCGCCGATACGCAACGCGGCCTCGATGCCGGCGAGCGTGTTCTCAGGTGCATGACCCTTGCAGGCGGCGTGCGAGGTGACGAGCGGGCGTCGCATGCGGGCATTGTGCCGGATGCGCGCCCTACGCGCCCCAACAAACGGCTAACGGCAAAGAGCAAACGCGGAGAGAGAACCGCGGGAAGGACGAAGGCCCCGCGCATTGCGAGGCCCACGCCACACAGGCAGAGGAAGGAGGTAGCCGGATGACCGCCCCTGCACGACGGTCCGCCGCTACCAACAACGTCGGCCCAATCCTCCGATTCTGTGGGTTATCTGGGGGGAGCGGGCGTGATTTTACACTTTCGAGAGCTCGTAGATTCCGGGCGGCGGACAACCGGTCTCACGTGATGCCCAGCTGGCGCCGGAAGGTCAGCGTGTCGTAGTAGGCGGTCTCGCGTTTGATTCGTCCGGAGGCGGGATCGAACTGGAAGTGAGCCGCGATGGGAAGCTCCAGCTTCCGCCCTGTGGCAGCGATGCCCCGGTAGGGCCCGTCATGCGTGCCGGTCAGCGTCAACTCGATGACGCACGCGTCGTCGCCGAAGGTCCAGCGGCCGATGCGGCGGACCAGCCCGGGGAAGCCGTCCCAGAGGTTGCGGTAGTTGTCGATGATAGCGTCGCTGTCGGTGTACGTCCGGCCCGCGGGGACGTCGACGAACTCGGCTCCATGCTCGACATAGGTGGCCAGCACGCGGTCGCGATCGCACGCGTTCTCGGCGTCGACATGCTCCTGGAGGACGCGGCGCATGGTTTCGCGGTCGAGCATGCAGGGAGGATAGCAGGCTAGTCGTTATTCGTTAGTCGCTCGCGTAGTGAAGGGAGGGGATCGCCGCTCACAATTCCCCTCCCTCCATGGTTTCGCGCGAACTGCAAGGCTGCGGTACGTGCGGCGCCGGCGCGCGATCATAGCTCCGAGCGCAGGTAGCGGGCCCACATGCCACGGGAGAGGCGCCAGGCATCGGCGCGAACCCCGAAGCGGGCGAAGTGACGGCAGAGCTGGTCGACATCGCGGTCGAGCAGGTCGAGAGCGTTGGGGTTGAAGCGAGCATCGACGGCCTGCGGCAGATCGATGATGCGGACGTCGCCGTCGTGATAGAGCACGTTGTAGGCCGAAAGGTCGCCGTGCACGCGGTCGCAGGCGAGCATGCGCTCGACGTTGCGCATCAGCGTCTCGAACAGCGCCGTCGCCTCGTCCGGAGTGAGCGGCACGTTGGTCAGCGGCGCGCCAGGCTCATCTTCGTCGCCAACGTACTCCATCAGGATGATGCGGTCGGAGCTGGCGAGCGGCCGTGGCACGCAGACCCCGGCATCGTAGAGGAGGCGCAGCGTCTCGTACTCGTCGGCGACCCACTTGGCGAACGCGGTCTCCTGCCCGAACCGGCTGCGGTTCTCGATCGCGCGCGTTTCCCGTCGCTGGCGCTGCCGGAGGCGCCCGGCGTTGTAGGCGGCGGCGTTCGCGAACTGGCGGACGCTGCGAGCGCGGTACACCTTCGCAGCCACAAGGCCGCCGCCGAGGCGCTTTCCGGCGCGGGCGCAGTACACGGTGGCCTCCTTGCCGCTCTTCACAACGCCGAGGATCTCCTCGAGCATCGTTGAGCCGACGAACTCATCGAGGTCGGCTATCTCTTCGTTGACACGGTTGAGTCCCACGTAGATCTCCTGAGTAGCAGAGGGATGATCGGGCAAGATCGCCTGTCGGCGTTGACCTTGTGCATGACACGCACCTCCTGGTTCTTCGGCGCACGACTGCGCGAGCCTGTGAGATAGCTAAGAAATGTTGTTTGGGGGATGACCGGAGCCGGCATGCACACAGAACGACCGCCCCGTGGGCGGCCTGTGCGTGAC
>JACRBR010000094.1 GCA_016213125.1 Chloroflexota bacterium
ATCGGCATCAAGGTCATCGACCTGCTGCTGGTCGCCACCCAGCTGGACTAGGGGAGGAGAACGCCATGCTCAAGAACGCATACCAGGACCTCAGGACGACCATCATCGCCTTCGTCCTCTTCAGCGCCCTCTTCGGCCTCGCGTACCCGTACGCCATCACCGGCATCGCCCAGGTTGCCTTCCCCGGCCACGCTGATGGCAGCTTCATCACCGTCGACGGCCAGATCGTCGGCTCGTCGCTTGTCGGCCAGACGTTCGAAGGGCCGCCGTACTTCCACAGCCGCCCCTCCGCGAGCGGCTACGAGACGGGTGTCTCGAGCGGCTCCAACCTCGGCCCCGCCAGCCAGGATCTCGCCGAGCGCGTGGACGCGGATGTTGCCGCTGTCCGCGAGGCGAACGGCCTCGCCCCCGACGCGAAGGTGCCAGTCGACGCCGTCACCACCTCCGCCAGCGGCCTCGATCCCCACATCACGCCCGCCTACGCCGACATCCAGGTCGCCCGCGTCGCCAGCGAGCGCGGCGTCTCCGAGGACGAGGTCCGCAAACTCGTGGACAAGTACACCGATGACCCCACGCTCTGGCTCCTCGGCGAGTCCCGCGTGAACGTCCTCAAACTCAACCTCGCACTCGACGAGGCCTTTGGAATCCCCGGAGCGCGGGCGCCTCGCCCGCGAGGGTGATGCCATGAACGAAGCTCGACCGCACGCCACCGCAGGCACCTCACGGGAGGTCACAATCGTCAGCACTGACGCCACCCGAAGCATGTCCCTCGCGGTCGCACTCCGCGGCACCCCCTATGACATCACCGTCGTCGGTGCCCGCCCTTCGCGCTCCGGGCTGCCCGACGCTGCAATTCACGGAGCACCCGCCGCCATCGTCATGGAGATCGAAGCTGCTCCGGATGTAGTAGAACTCAGAAGCATGCTCGGACAGCACCCCCGAAGCCGCTTCCTCTTCCTCGCGGCCCAACTGCCGCTGCGGTCCGCCGTCGCTCGCATCATCCGCGACCATCGCGGCGCCGTCCTCGCTCGGTCCGAGCCGTCGATCGTCGTCGTCGCCACGCTCGTCGCTCTGCTCACGGGTGAACAACCATGACCGAAGGCGAGCGGCCCGACCCCGAAGCCCTTCTCGCGCGCGCGAAGCGCGAGGAGCGGGAGTCCTCGGGCCGAGGCAAACTCCGTGTCTACCTCGGCGCCTTCGCCGGCGTGGGCAAGACGTACGCGATGCTCAACGAGGCCCATCGCCGGAAGAACTACGGCGAGGATGTCGCCGTCGGCTTCGTCGAGACGCACCGCCGCCCCCAGACCGAGTCGATGCTCAAGGGCCTGGAGATCATTCCCCGTAAGCGCATCGAGTACCGCGGCGTCATCATCGAGGAGATGGACGTCGAGGCCATTCTGCGCCGCCGCCCCGCCGTCTGCCTGGTCGACGAGATCGCCCACACCAACGCCCCCGGGTCCGAGCGCGAAAAACGGTATGAGGATGTCGAGATCCTGCTCGATGCCGGGATCAACGTCGTCTCTACCCTCAACGTCCAGCACGTCGAGAGCCTCAACGACACCGTCGAGTCCCTCACCGGTGTGAAGGTCCGCGAGACCGTGCCCGACTCCGTCGTCGACTATGCCGACGAGATCATCCTCATCGACATCTCGCCCGAAGCCGCCCGCGCACGCATGGAGCATGGCAACATCTACCCGCCCGAGCAGGCCAGGGCGGCCCTGCAGGGCTTCTTCCAGAAACAGAACCTGGCCGCCCTGCGCGAGATCGCCCTTCGCCGCACCGCCCAGGAGGTGGATGAACAGCTCGACGAGTACATGCGTGAGACGGCCCGCGACCGTAAAGACGTCGACGAGCACGTCCTGGTCCTCGTCGACGCGACACCCTTCGCGCGCACGCTCATCCGGCGGGGCTGGCGCCTGGCCCAGGCGATGAAGGGCGATCTTGTCGTCGCCTACCTGGACCATGAGTTGAGCGACACCGAACGAAAGGACCTCGGCCGCACATTGGAACTGGCGGAGGATCTCAACGCCCGGTTGGTACCACTGCGTGGAGCGGCGTCCGAGGAGACGGTTGCGCCGTTCATCGAGGCGGAGGGCATCAAGCACGTCGTGCTGGCCCATACTCCCGCAGGCCGGCTCCACCGCCTGAGGAAGCCTTCGCTCGTCGACCGCCTGCTGGCCGCGGCGCCTGAGGTAACGGTCCACCTCGTCGCCCGTCCGCGTTGACGCCAGCTGTTCTTGCGATGCTCGCTGATCGAATCGCGAGGGGCCCGCTACGGACTGGGTATCAGCCCAGCAGCAGTTGGTCCGCTGCCACGGCGGCGAAGAGCAGCGCCAGGTAGTAGATCGAGGCCTTGAAGACGGACATCGCCGCACCGGGCGAGTCGTCACCCCGCAGCAGCCACGCCTGCCGCACGAACGCGGCGCCCAGCACCACCGCGGCGCCGCCGTACACCCACGACACCGACCCCGTCGCCACCAGCAGTAGCGATACCGGCACCAGCGCCACCGCGTACCAGAAGATCTGCGATTTCGTCGACGCCATCGTCGCCACCACCGGCAGCATCGGCACGTTGGCGCGGCCGTAGTCCTCGCGGTACTTGATGGCGAGCGCCCAGAAGTGCGGGGGCGTCCAGACGAAGACGATGGCGAACAGGATGGCCGCCTCGACGGAGACGCTGCCGGTGACGGCGGCCCAGCCGACGAGCGGCGGGAAGGCCCCGGCGGCGCCGCCGATGACGATGTTCTGCGGCGAACGCCGCTTCAGCCACAGGGTGTACACGAAGACGTAGAACGCCGTCGCGGCCACGGCGAGCGATGCGGCCAGCAGGTTCGACGTCGCCCACAGCAGCGCGAAGGCGACGGCCTCGAGCGCGAGCGCGAACGCCAGCGCCGACGCCGGATCGACGATGCCCATCGGCAGCGGGCGGCCCTGCGTACGGTGCATGAGCGCGTCGATGTCGCGGTCGATGACGCAGTTGATGGCGTTCGCGCCGCCCGCGGCCAGCGTGCCGCCGATGACGGTAGCGGCGACGAGCCAGAGCGACGGCATGCCCTGATCGGCGAGGATCATCGCCGGGACGGTGGTGATGAGCAGGAGCCCGATGATGCGGGGCTTGGTCAGCGCGACGTACGCGCCGAGCTTCGCCCGGAACCCAGTGCGCGGCGACGCGAGCGCCGCGGCCTGGCGCTCCAGCCGGATCGTGCGAGCGGGGGGATCGGTGATCAGCGCGCCCACTCGGCCTCCTTGCGGCGTGCGGTCTCGCCACGATGCTGCGTCTCGACCTCGTCGCCCGGCAGGTAGAACGCCAGCGCGCTGATGGCGACCATGATGCACCAGAGCAGCGCCGCAAGCGACAGGTGCGCGATGACGATGCCGTCCGCGAGCTCCGTCCAGATGTTCGCGGCGCCGATGAGCGCCTGCGCGACGTAGGTCATGCCCGCGATCCCCGCCAGCGCGATGAGAAGCGGCTGACGCCTGCGCTCCTCGAACGCCACGTAGATTACGGCGAGAAGCTGCACGCCCAGCAGTCCCGCGACGAGCCGGTGGAGCCAGTGCAGGCCCTCGGCGGAGTCTCCGCCCGGGAAGACCGATCCGTTGCAGAGCGGCCAGCCCTTGCAGGCCAGCGAGGCATCGGTGCCGGAGATGTACGAGCCGAGGACGAGCGTGATGAAGGCCGTCGCCGACGCGAAGATGGCCAGGCGGTTGAAGCCGGAATCCGCGGCGAAGGCGAATGCGGAGAACCCGCGGGCCCGCATCGACGAGATGATCAGGGCGACGATGCAGACGCCCATGAACGCCATGGCGGTCCCCAGGTGCAGCGCCACGATCTCGGACGGCAGCTCCTTCTTCACGGTGATGCCGCCCAGGATGATCTGCCACACCAGCAGCACGCCTGCCGCGAAGGCGAGCCAGAACACCAGGGGGTTCTTCCGCTCGGTCTTGAAGGTGAAGTACGTGACGCCAAGAAAGAGGACGCCAACGACCGAGGCGATGGTCCGGTGCGAGTACTCGATGAGGGTGTGCTTCTCCATCTTCGGCAGGAGCTTCCCGTGGCAGGTCGGCCAGTCCGGGCAGCCCAGGCCGGAGTCGGTGGCACGAACAGTGCCGCCAACGACCACCAGCACGAAGGTGGCCGCGATCGTGATAAGCAGAAGGCGCTGGAACCAGGTCATGTGTGGAAGCTGCCCGGCCTTTCGAACGGTGCGCAAAAGGCCGTTCGTTACGCCTATCACAAGTAACATCTCGGAGGAGCGCGGGCAAGTCCGGGCGCGCTTCGTGCGCGGGCACTTCGGTGACAACATCCGTGGTCGTTGACACTCGAACGGCCAGCGATAAGATCTCCCCGCGTGCCCGTCAAGAGTATTACTGCACGGACAAAGGGAGAGAACGCAAACGATGGCCACAGGCAAAGCCGCCATTCTGCTGGGCCCCGGCAAGGGGTACGAGATACAGGAGTTCGAGGTGCCGTCGCCGGAGCCCGAGGGCGTCGTCATCAATGTTTCGATGGGCGGCGTCTGCGGCTCGGACCTCCACATCTGGCGCGGCGACTCGCCGCTGTTCGCCGCCATGGCGGGCAACGTCGCCGGCCACGAGATGACGGGCCGGGTGCACAGCCTCGGCGCGAACATCAAGACCGACTCGCTGGGGCGGCCGCTGAAGGAAGGCGACCGCGTCTGCTACGCCTACTTCTATCACTGCGGCCGTTGCTACCAGTGCAACCGGGGCGAGTTCGCCGCGTGCACGACCAAGCTCATGACCATGGGGCCCAGCATCAGCAAGTTCAGCGGCGCCTACGGCCAGTACTACTACCTGAAGCCCGGCGGCAAGATCTTCAAGGTGCCCGACGAGGTCAGCGACGAGGTCGCGACGCCGGTCAACTGCGCGCTCTCCCAGGTGACGTACGGCCTTAACAAGGCGGGCATGCGCTACGGCGACACCGTCGTCATCCAGGGCGCCGGCGGCCTCGGCCTGAACGCGATCGCGGTCGCGAAGGAGATGGGCGCCGATGCCGTGATCGCGATCGACGGCGTCCCCAGCCGCCTCGAGCTCGCGAAGCGCTTCGGCGCCGACGAGGTGATCGACATCAGCAAGTCGACGGACGCCAACGAGCGCATCGCGAAGGTGAAGGCGCTCACCCAGAACCGCGGCGCCGACATCGTCGTCGAGGTCGTTGGCCTGCCGGCCGTCGTGCCCGAGGGCCTGCAGATGCTGCGCGACGGCGGCACCTACCTCGAGATCGGCAACATCTCCTTCGGGAACACCACCGTCATCGATCCGTCGCAGCTGGTGTGGGGATCGAAGAAGATCGTCGGCGTCATCATGTACGACCCGTGGGTGATCCCGGAGGCGCTGGACTTCCTGGTGCGCACGAAGAACAAGTACCCGCACGGCGACGTCGTCTCACACAAGTTCAAGCTCGATGACATCAATAACGCCTTCACAAGCAGCG
>JACRBR010000097.1 GCA_016213125.1 Chloroflexota bacterium
GGGCGAGGCCCGCCTCCGCGAGCGCCTCTATCTTGTCGAGCGCGGCTTCACGCGACTCCATGAGCTTCTCGTCGCGCAGGGCGGCTACAGCGAGGCCAAGGCGGCCGCCGGAGATGCGGGCCAGCTCGGCGGCCTCGTCTGCCTCAGCGTCCCAGCGAGTGCGGAGGACGCGCTCGATGAGCTCGCGCGGCTGCCCGGCGAAGGGAACCCGGCGGGCGCGGGAGCGGATGGTGTCGAGCAGGAGGTCCTCGTGGTCCGTAACGAGGACGAACACCACGTTCGGGGGCGGCTCTTCGAGGGTCTTCAGGAGGGCGGCCACGGAAGCAATGTTCATGGAATCGGCCGGCTCAATGACCACGACGCGGTACCGGCCCTCGTACGGCGCGCGGCTGATGACCTGCTCGATGCGGCGGATCTGGCAGATGCGGATGTCGCGCGAGTTGTCCTTCGCGTGATCGTGGCCCTGTTCGTTGCACATCGACGTAACGCCGATGAACTCCACGTCGGGATGGGAGGCGGAGGCGATTTTCTCGCAGGAGCGGCATTCGCCACAGGGAGCGTCCGCGGCGTCGCAGTTGAGGAGCTGGGCGAACTGCAGGGCCGTCAGCGACTTGCCAACGCGCGCGGGCCCGGCGAAGAGGTAGGCGTGGGCGACGCGGCCGTTCTTCACGGCAGCGGTGAGGATCTTGACAGCGTGCTCCTGACCGGCGACGGTCCAGGCCATGATCAGTGTCCTATCGCGAGGCGCTCCGCCAGCCATGTGTTGAGGCCGGCATCGACGATCTTCTTCTGCGCCGCCGGGATGTCGTACTCGACGCGGTACCAGGTGGCGGTGGCTGCGTCCTGATCGTACAGGATGTAGCCGGCTCGGGGGTCGCCGTCACGCGGCTGGCCGGTGCTGCCCGAGTTGAGGATCAGGCGGCGATCGCCGAACACGGCGCGCGAGGCATTCGCCGCGGGCACGAAGCGCGGCCCACCCGGGTCCTCGACGACGTGGAACTGCTGGTGAGAGTGGCCGACGAAGCTGTAGGGCGTCGTCTGGAGCGCGAAGTGGGCCTCGGCGGCCTCTTCATCGAGCAGGTACTCCCACTCGGGCGCGCGAAGTGAGCCGTGGACGAGGGTGAACGTGCTTTCCGATCGGCCCTGCGCACGGCCCACCTGCCGAACGAGGGGAAGTGACGCGAGCCAGTCGCGCTCTTCGGGAGCAAGCTGCGTGCCTTGCCAGAGGGCGGCGGTGGCGGCGATAGGGTTGAAGTCCTCGACGTCCATCTTGCCGCAGGCGACGAGATCGTGGTTTCCGGCGACGCAGACGGCATCGATCTGGCGTACGCGTGCGATGACGGCCGCGGGGTCGGCGCCGTAGCCGACGATGTCGCCCGTGCACCAGACCGCGTCGATACGGCCGCGAGATTCGCGGGCCAGGGTCTGGGCGTGGCCCAGGACGGCGTCGAGGGCTTCGATGTTGCTGTGGAGGTCGGAGATGATGACGACGGACATTGCCCGACATGGTAGACGACGGGCCAGGAACCACATGTCACAGGTGTTCGCAGATGGGCTTGAGCCCGTCTGCTGGAGATGATGGCGCTCGTAGCGGCACCTCACCCCCTGCCCCCTCTCCACGACGTGGAGAGGGGGAGCTGCGGCGAGGAGGGCGCGAAGAGTCCGGGGGCAGAATGTTGAAGAGGCGGTTAACCTGACGGCATGGATGTGCGTGAACTGGGCGAGTTTGGGTTGATTGCGCGGCTGGCGTCGGGGCTGGGGGCCGCCTCGGACTCGCGGCTGGTGATGGGGATAGGGGATGACGCGGCGGTGTGGCGGACGGGGGCGGGGGCATACGCGATCGCGACGACGGACACGATGGTGGCCGGGGTGCACTTCCTGCCGGCAAAGGTGGCGTGGCGGGACGTGGGGTGGAAGGCGCTGGCGGTGAACGTGAGTGACATCTCGGCGATGGGGGGCACACCGACGTTCGCGCTGGTGACACTGTGTCTGCCCCCGGAGACGGCTGTGGAGGACGTGGACGCGCTGTACGCCGGACTGCGGGAGTGCGCGGAGGCGTACGGCGTGACGATCGCGGGCGGGGACATCGTGTCGGCACCGGTGTTATCGGTGACGGTGGCGCTGATGGGGGAGGCGACGGTGTCGGAGGCGGGGGAGCCGCTACTGTTACGGCGGGACGCGGCGCGGATGGGGGACGCGATCGCGGTGACGGGCCCGCTGGGCGGGTCGGCAGGCGGGCTGCGGGCGCTGGTGGAGGGGACGAGTGCGCAGCATGCAGATCTGGTAGCCGCGCATATGCGGCCGCGCGCGCGCGTCGAAACAGGGAACGTGGCGGTGCGCTCAGGAGTGCGTTGCGGGATGGACATCAGCGATGGGCTGGTGCAAGACCTGGGGCGTGTGTGCGAGGCGAGCGGCGTGGGGGCGGAGATCCGCATGGATGACGTGCCGCTGTTCGCGGGGTTGGGGGAGGCATTCGGCGATGATGCCGCGCGTAAGCTGGCGCTGACGGGCGGAGAGGACTACGAACTGCTGCTGATAGCGCCGGACGACGTGCTGCGTGCGAGCGGACTGCCGCTGCACTACATAGGACGAATCACGGGTGACGGCGAGCAGCGCGTGCGCGTGCTGAATGCTGCGGGGAACGAGATAGCGATCGGGACGCCCGGGTGGGACCACCTGCGGCCGCACGCGGAGCCGCGTTCGTGACGGCGGTGGAGCTGCATTCGGCGACGCCCTCGCAGACCAGGCGGATCGGGGAGCGCATCGGGCTGATGCTGGGGGCGGGGGACGTCGTGTTGCTTTCGGGCGAGCTGGGGGCCGGGAAGACGGTTCTGGCGCAGGGGATCGCGAAGGGGCTGGGCGTGACGGACCCGGTGAAGTCGTCGTCGTTCGTGATCGTGAACGAGTACGACGGGGCGTCGCTGCGGCTGTACCACGCGGACCTGTACCGGCTGGAGGATCCAGCGCAGGTGGCGGAACTGGCGTTGGATGAGCTGGCGGCGGGCGGTGTGCTGGTGGTGGAGTGGCCGGAGCAGGCGGGGGGCGAACTGCCGGAGGAGCACTTGATAGTGCGGCTTTCGTACGAGGGTGCGAAGGGGCGGCGGATCGTGGTGGAGGGGGTGGGGGAGCGGTACTTGGGCATTGTGCGGCGGCTGCGTGGTCGGGAGCGCGCCGTGCATTGACCTGGACCGGGGTGCCTTCAGCGCGACTCGGCACCTGCTGCGCGGAGAGCGGGCTGATGCGATACCACCACAAGATGCTTCCCTGGCGGGGCGGCGTCGCCTCGCTCAGCATGACAGGCCGAAACTCGCGCATTGAACTCGAGCGGGTGCTTCCAGCAGGCGAGTTTGCGCGAAGATCCGCGCTCCAGCGAACCAACATCGCGCGGGCTGAAAGCCCGCGCTGCGAGGCCGGGTAGACTCAGCGCTTGGTCGGCGTCGTTACTGAATGTGGACGACGGAGACGCCCTTGGCCCAGAGGGACTCGAGGTTGTAGTAGTCGCGCTCTTCGGGGGCGAAGAGGTGGACGATGGCGTCGCCGAAGTCGATGAGGACCCAGCCGGAGCCGGGGGCGCCCTCGACGCGGCGGGGCTTGACGCCGTCGTCGCGGAGGTCGCGGTCCAGGGAGTCGACGAGGGCGGTCATCTGGCGGGGGTTGTTGGCGGTGGCGATGACGAAGTAGTCGGTGAAGGTGGAGACCTTGCCGATATCCATGAGGACGATGTCCACGGCCTGGCGGTCGGAGAGGAGGTCGGCGATCTTCTCGGCGAGTTCGAGTGGCTGCGTAGGCGGGCTCCGTTCCTTCTCGGTTAGGAGTGGAGTATAGCGGGGTTGGTAGGCTGTTAGAACGCCTGCGGCGGGCAAAGGGCAAACGGGCTGAGGCCAGACGGCAAAGAGCAAAGAGCAAACGGCAAAGGGACTGAGGCCAAACGGCAAAGGGCTAAGGCCAGACGGCAAGGCACATGAAGAAGCAGCGGGTTGTGGTGGCGATGAGCGGCGGGGTGGACTCGGCAGTGGCGGCCGGGTTGCTGGCGCGCGCGGTGTACGACGTTGTCGGCATCACGATGCGGCTGTGGACGCTGGAGGACCCGGACGCGCCAGTGGGGAAGAAGCGCTGCTGCTCGGTGGAAGACACGGACGACGCGCGGGCGGCGGCGGACGCGATCGGCATCCCGCACTACGTGCTGAACATGGAGCGCGAGTTCCACGATCGCGTCATCGACTACTTCGTGGCCGAATACGGGCGGGGGCGGACGCCGAACCCGTGCCTCGCCTGCAACGAGCACGTGAAGTTCCGGGCGCTGCTGGACCGGGCGGTGGCGCTGGAGGCTGACTACCTGGCGACGGGGCACTACGCGCGCATCGAGCGCGCGACGGACGGCGCGTGGCGGCTGCTGCGGGCGCTGGATCCCGAGAAGGACCAGTCGTACGTGCTCTACACGATGGGTCAGGCGGAACTGGCGAAGACGTTGTTCCCGGTGGGGACGTACACGAAGCCGGAGACCCGCGAGCTGGCGCGCGAGATGCGGCTGCCACTGGCGGAGAAGCCGGACAGCGCAGATATCTGCTTCGTGCCGGACGGGGACTACAAGGCGTTCGTGCGAAAGCGGCTGGAGCTGGCGCCCGGCGTCATCCGCGACGCGGCATCCGGCGAGGAGATCGGGTCGCACGAGGGGGTGGCGGGATACACGATCGGCCAGCGGAAGGGGCTGGGGGTGGCGTTAGGGGAGAAGCGGTTCGTGACGGACATCGACCCGGAGCTGAACGTGATCACGATCGGGCCGGAGGAGGACCTGCTGTCGAGCGCCCTGGTCGCGGAGCAGGTGAACTGGGTGGGCGGGGAGCCTTCGGGACCGGTGCGGGCGTCGGTAAAGATCCGGTACCGGACGGCGGGTGCGCCGGCGGTGGTGACGCCGCTTGGGGAGCGGCGGGTGCGGGTGGTCTTCGATTTGCCGCAGCGGGCGATCACGCCGGGGCAGGCGGCAGTGTTCTACGACCGGGAGGCGGTGTTGGGGGGCGGGGCGATCGCGTCGGCGGGGAAGCGGGGCAGTTAGTCTGCCGGGCAGCTTGTTAGCGTGCCAGCTTGTTAGCCGGGCAGCTTGTCAGCAACTGCTGATCGTGGGCATCGCTGCCTTGCGCGGGCGGGGGCGCCCGCGCTCCATCCCTCGCTAAGGGAACATGTCTTTTTCGGCGGGGCGGATTAGCTGCGATGTGGTGGCGTCCTCCGACGGGGTGTAGGTGGCGCCGCGGATGATGGCGACGGGGACGCGGTCGAGCTTGCCGTGGACGAGCTCGGCGGCGGCGGCGAGTTCGTCGACGACGGCCATCTGGGTGACGCGCAGCTCGTAGCCGGCGGGGTCCAGCTGGCCGGCGTAGTCGATGACGGGGGCGATGCCGGCGATGCCGATGGCGAAGTTCACGTGGCCCTCGCGCCAC
>JACRBR010000095.1 GCA_016213125.1 Chloroflexota bacterium
ACCGGCGCGGCGGATCGATATCCAGAAGGCATGGGGCTTCGCGTCACGGTCATGCGCGTGGTGGACTTCGGGGCGTTCGCCGAGCTTGAGGAAGGCGTAGAAGGGCTGATCCCGGTCAGCGAGATGAGCTGGTCGCGCATCGCCTCGCCGTCGACGGTCGTCAAGGACGGCGACGTGGTGGATGTGGTGGTCATCCGCAACGAGGCCGCCAAGCATCGCATCGCCCTGTCCATGAAACACGCTTCGCCGGACCCGTGGGCGGGCGTGATGGACAGCTTCGCGAAGGGATCGCTCGTGAAGGGCACGGTGACGCGGCTGGAGAGTTTCGGCGTGTTCGTCGCCCTGGTTCCGGGCGTGGAGGCGATGATTCACATTTCCGAGCTGTCGGACCAGCGCGTGCGCGCCTGCGGCGACGTGGTGTCCGTCGGGCAGGAGATCGAGGCCAAGGTGCTTGACGTCGATGCCGCGAAACGAAGGATCGCGCTGTCGCTGAAGCAGGCTTCCGCTGCTTCGGCTTCGGAAGCGCCGGCGGGACACGGGGCGCCCGCCTCCAAGGCGGCGAAAAAGAAGCGTCCGGCTCGCGGCGGCCTGAGCGCCGACTGGGATTGGATGGGCGGCGGAATAGGCCGTTCGTAAGGCGGATGCATGAGATTCGCACTTCTCGATCGCATCGTGGAGCTTACGCCGGGCCAGCAGCTTCGCGCGATCAAGGCGGTTTCAGCGTCGGAGGAGTACCTGGCGGATCACTTCCCGACGTTCGCGGTGCTGCCGGGCGTGTTCATGCTGGAGGCCATGGTCGAGGCGGCGGCCTGGCTGGTTCGCGCCACGCAGGACTTCGCGCCGAGCCTCGTCTTGCTGCGCGAGGCAAAGAACATAACATACAAGAGCTTCGTCAGGCCCGGCGACGTGCTCGACGTGACGGTGCAGTGTCGTCGTCTGGCGCGGGACGAGAGCGAGTTCTCCGGCGTCGGCGTCTGCTGTCAGCGGGAGGTCGTCAAAGGCCGGTTCAGCCTGGTGCATCGCCGCTTGTCTGATCACGAACCGGCGCTGGCGCGGATCGACGACGAGCTGATCCGCGGGCTTCGCACGCGGTACGCGGCACTGCGGGATCCGGCGTGGAGTGTGGGGCCCGTCGCAGCGGTGGAAGCGAAAGCGTGAGACCGGCCGCGAACTTCAGGATTCGGTCCATGTGACCGCGGGGACGTCGTTAACGTGGTTGGCGGGACTCGGGAGGTAATGAGGACATGACCGCGACTCGGGAAGAAGTGCTGGCCAAGGTGCGCGACGTGCTCGTCGAGGCGCTCGGCGTGGACGACGATGAGATCACGCCGGAGGCCACGCTGGAGGGCGACCTCGGCGCGGAGAGCATCGACTTCCTCGACATCGTGTTCCGGCTCGAAAAGGCGTTCGCCATCAAGGTGAACAAGGTCGAGCTGTTTCCGGACGAGATTCTTAACAACCCCGATTTCGTCGAAGACGGCAAGATGACGGCGGAAGGCGTCAGCAAGCTCAAGGCCGCCATGCCCCACGCGGATTTCCGCGAGTTCGAAAAGGATCCGCAGATCGAGCGCATCCGCGATCTGTTCACCGTGGCGACCATCGTGAACTACGTCGAGTTGAAGTTGAAGGCGGCGTAGCCGTCGTCTGAACTCCCGCCATGCGCTGGATATGGATCGACAAGTTCACCCAGTTTGAGTCTGGTCGTCGCGCGGTGGCGGTCAAAAACGTCACGCGGGCTGAAGAGCACCTGCACGATCATTTCCCCGCCTGGGCGGTGATGCCGCCTTCGCTCATGATCGAAGGCGTGGCGCAGACGGCCGGCATTCTTGTCGGCGAGGCGCGCGGATTTTCCCTCAACGTCGTCCTTGCGAAGATTCGCGCCGCGACCTTCACGGATTACGCCGTGCCCGGGGACACGCTGTCGTACGAGGTCGAGATCGAGACGCTTGACGATCACGGCGCCACGACGCGCGGCGTCGTGCGCCGGGGCAACGAGGAACTGGCCCGCGTGGATCTGATGTTCTCTCACGTGGACGGCGCCGTGCAGGTGGGCCTGCCGCGGCACAACTTCGTCTTTACCGGGGCGTTCATGGATCTCGTCAGCTCGTTCCGGACTGGGCCGCGAGAGGGCGGGGGGGGGGGATTCGTGACCGGCGAAAGGCGCGTGGTCATCACGGGACTGGGAGGGGAGACGCCGATCGGCATCGGAGCGGACACCTACTGGGAAGCGCTGCTTGCGCGTCGATGCGGCGTGGCGACGACCCGCGCGTTCGACGCCTCTGCGCTGCCTTGCCGCATCGCCGCCGAGCTGCCCGAGTTCTCTTTGGGCGATTTCATCCCCAAGGCATACCGCAAGGCCGCCAAGGTCATGTCGCGCGATACGCAGATCGCCGTGGTATGCGCGTATCACGCGGTGCGCGACGCGGGACTGGTCACGTCGTGCATGATCGGGCGCGGCGAGGCGCCGGGACCGCCTAACCTCGACCCCGCGCGCTTCGGC
>JACRBR010000096.1 GCA_016213125.1 Chloroflexota bacterium
AAGGCGTCGGTCACGCGGATTCTGACGACGGGATAGTCGGCGAGGATCTGCGCCCAGGTCTTGGGCGTAGTTCCTGCCCCGCCGGTGACAGGCCAGGTCGGGCCGGAGTAGCTCCAGAGAGCCGAACCGCCGGCGATTGCGTCCCATTCCTTCCAGTTGTCCTGTGTGACCGTCCCATTTACTGAGGGGACGAACACGAGGCGTCGCTGCCACGTGTCGCTTCCATTGAAGTCGACGTTGAAGTTCAGGTATGCGGAACGGCTGGCGGAGCCCCCGTTACCCGCGGATGGGTTGTAGGTTCGGAAGCTGAGCGCGGTGATATCGGCCAGCGGCGTGCCGGCGAACTGGTAGCTCGCCAGGTTCCGGCGCTGCGTTCCCGTCACGCTGATCTGGGCGCTTCCGGTCCCGAAGGCCGGGATTGCCGGACCACTCACGAAGCTGCCGAGCGTCGGATCCACCACGTCGGTCTCATCGTTGTAGAACGCCCACCCGGTGGCCGTCATCGTGGACGCCGTCACGGTGGTGGTGGTTGTGGGGATCGTTGAGGACGATTGTGTCAGGTCGTCGATCAGATAGCCGTTTCCCGCGGTTGCAGGGGCGGCCGTTCCGGCCGTCCGGAACAGGAGGGAGTCGACCGGGCGCGTAGGATTGCCCTCGCAGTAGCGGAAGTAGTCTTCCCAGCTCGCCCCCGTGGTCTCGTATGCGCCGTCGATGTAGATTTTCACCACGTCGTTGCGTGGCCCGTCGATGAAGAACAGGTCGAACTTGATGGTGTGCGATACCGACCGGTCCAGCGTGGCGATATCTTGGAGAATGAAGTCGTCCTCCACGCCACAGCCTGCAGGATCACCGACGAATGCCCCGAGTGGGGCCGCATCCTTGTAGTCGAAAAACAGCACATGGATGCCGTCGGCCTGGTCATCGAAGCCGAGGTAGCTCATGCGAGCGCCATCCCCGCGGTCGGGGCTCACGGACGTGAACAGGCCCGGTTGCTGAGCCCCTGGCACCGTCGAGGAGAGTGTGAATTCAGCCTCAAAGCGGTTTTGGCGCGTCCCGCCGGACATTCCGTCGTTCACGGCCGAAGTCTCGCCCGCTTCGTCCGCGAGCGACTTCGCGAAGGTCTGATCGCCGAAGCAGCCGCTCGTTACGGCGTTGGAAATGCGAAGTGCCTTCCCTCCACCGTTTGGTGCAACTGCGTGGTCGTAGAGTGCGCAACTGCCAGTCACCGCACCCGTGCTGGACCAGCCGCCCTGCCCGTCGATCGTGCCGAGCGCGTAGGTGTCGAAGTTGATCGTGCTCGTATCCGCTGTCGCGCTGCGACTGCCGTTGAACAGGCCGATGCCCGCGGTCGTGAGTACCAGCGCCGCAAGCGCGGCGGCCGGCAACAAACGCCTCACGCGGCCCAGCGTTCGATCTAAAGCGCGCAGCATATGCATGGACTGACTCCTTTGCCCACAGGGCCACTGCTTGCGTGCGGGGCGCCGGTGCCGACGGGGGATCGCCGCGACGCCGGATGCCCCCCGGACCGGCGTGCGGGTCGTGGTCGAAATGCGCGATGGACACGTTAATACGGAGAGCCAGCGGCCGGGCCGCGTGAGCCTCCGGGCGGGGTACGAGAAACCGTCCTTGCCACGAGTTGACCGTGGTGTCGGGGCCGATACTAGGTTTGCTGCGACGTCCTGTCAAGAGGAAAATGGCCGCATCATCACTTTTGTTGAGAATTACCTGCCTCGGTGCCTCGTACGCGTGGTCTCCATAACGTACATACCGATACGAACGGATACATCCTGTAGCACCCGCGACCCGGAAGGCGGTGGAAGCCCGGTGGTGACCCGAGCGGGTTTCCAGAGATTTGCCAAAAGTGATCCGGCGCCCTTGGAGATCGGGCGCCGGTGGCCCTAACGTCCCTCCCGAGGTGAGTCAGGAGGAACGATGGACGTCTATGCCTGGTGCCACAACGGCTACCACAACCTGCCAGCCGATGAGGTCCTACGCCGCGCCCGCCTCGCCCGCGTCGACGCGCTGATCGTGAAGTACGGCGACCCCGCGCTCGAGCGCGAGATCGCGGCTTCGGGGATGCGCTGGGGCGTCGAGCGCTTCGCGTACGCCTCACAGGCGGCGGAGGAAGGGCGCATGCTCGCCGATGCCGTCGACGCCGGCGCGTCGTTCGCCGTCGCGAACTGCGAGCCCAACGATGGCGGAGGGTGGGGTGAACCTCATGCGCCGTCCGCGATTCGCTCGCTGATCGCGAACGTTTCGGGAGCGCCACCCCAACACGCCGCTGCACGTGTGCGCGGACCTCCGCCTCGGCAGAAGCCTTGACGTGCCGTTCGTGCGTGAGGCCGCTCGCGGCGGCGTCGATGGGTGGATGGCGATGGTCTACCCGAAGGCGTTCGGCCGGACAGTCACTGCCTCGTTCGACGCGGCCTATCCAGGTCCGGTCTACCTCGGCCTGCCGTGCGCGCCCGTCATCCAGACGTACGATGCCATCGGGGCGCCCGCCGTGCTGACCCAGGTGGACGAGGCTCGCCGCCGCGGTGCGGAATCACTTTCTATCTATGTTGTCGAGACGGCGTCGGACGAAGAACTTCGCGCCGTGGCCACGGCACACGACGAGGTCGTCCCGGCAGACCCCTGCGTGCTTCAGGCGGCCGCGCTGGCCTACCTTCGCGGCGCCATCGCCATCCTCGATCACGGCACGCCCGCAGAGCTCCGCATGTGGGCGGAGCTGTTTGGGGGAGATCCGGGATCAACGGCGGCGCGGTAGAGAACGAAAGAGCACACCCGAAGAGGTGTGCCCACGGTGAACCCGCTACCGTCCACTGGTAACTCAGGAGATGGTGCCGAGGGCCAGAATCGAACTGGCGACACTACGATTTTCAGTCGTATGCTCTACCAACTGAGCTACCTCGGCATGGGCTGTCATTCTACCGATGGGCTCGCTTTGCGTCCAAACCACAGACCCTGATCGTAGCGACGGGCGCCGATATACTCACTCGACGTTTTCAGCGGACCGCACGCAGGCGTTGCGGTCGGAGCATTTGCCGGGGAGTAATGCCTGCCTCGGCACAAGACAGGGTTCACATGTCTGTCCTGATCGTCGCATCGTCGGAAGCGCGCGCGGGGCGCAGCCTGTTCGCCGCGGCCGTGGCGTATCGCCTGGGTCGAGACGGCAGGCCGGTAACGCTCGCGCGTCTCGCGGGCGATGCTGGCGCCGTGGCCGATGCAGCCACATTCGCGTGCTTGGAAGGCGTGGTTTCGCCCGACGCCCC
>JACRBR010000010.1 GCA_016213125.1 Chloroflexota bacterium
CCGGAGACGACGCTGGGCAGCGCGCCCTCCATGCCGGCGACCACGACGAGCGCGCGCTGCTTCTGGATGAAGGGCACCTGGTCCAACAGGCGATGGATGCCGGCCACGCCGACGTCGTACATGCGCTCGATGACGCATCCGGCCATCTCCGCCGTCAGCGCAGCCTCCTCGGCGACGGGAAGGTCGGCGGTGCCGGCACAGAGCACGGCGACACCCGGCTGCTTCGGCATCGCTGTGCGCTCGACCGTCACGCAGCGTGCGATCTCGTGGTGCGTTGCGTCCGGGATTGCTTCCAGCAACTCGCGTGCAGCCTCGGACCGCAAACGCGTCACCAGCAGGCGGTCCGCCTGCTGCAGCAGCGCCTTCGCGATGGAGACAATCTGGTCCGGCGTCTTGCCTTCGCCCAGCACGACCTCCGGCATCCAATCCCGCAGGCCGCGATGATGGTCGACCTTGGCGAAGCCCAGGTCCTCGTATGGCAGGTGCCGAAGCTCCGCCATGGCGGCGTCAATGCCGGTGCGCCCCTCGGCCACGGCTGCAAGCAGGTCCCGCAGGCGATGCTGTTCGATGGTGAATCCCTCCGGGTGCGTGTAAACATCTCATCATATCACCGCCGGACTTGACGCCCGGCGGACGATCTCGATTGCATCGACCGTGCGGCATCTCGATACTTGGCCCATGCGCGCACGCTCAGTCATATCCGCGATCGCCTTCTGGATGGCATCCATCCTGCTCGCCGCCGGGTTCGCAACGCTCGCGATCTGGTCGACGCGCGAGTACTACTTGCCCGGCGATCGGTACGTGACCTTTCGCGTGCAGGAGCTGTACCGGTACGGCTGGGCCGACGGTTTCTTCGAGCGCGCGCATCAAGCGGGCGACATGCTCGTGCTCTCGATCGCGCTGGCCGCCCTCATCGGCGTGCTCGCCGTTCGACGGTTGTTCCTGGAAGCCGCCATCGTTGTGGCCGCAGGGTTGTCGCAGTTTGTACAGGCGGGCGTAAGCGCGGCGGTGCAGCGACCTGAGGGACAGTACCTCGCGATGCGCGCGTCGTTCGACGGACTCCTGCATCCGCGCATCTACCCGAGCCCCGGGGGCTTTCCCAGCGGCCACGTGTTCGGCGAGGTCCTCGCGTACGGGCTCGTGTTCTGGCTTGCCGGTCGCGTGCTGCCATGGCCGCTGGCGCTGCCGCTTCGTCTTGCATGCGTCGCCGTCATCAGCGCGGGGTTCGCGGCGCCGCTGTACCTGGGGGCGCACTGGTTCACCGACGCTCTGGGCGGAGCGCTGCTCGCGCTGCTGGTGGTCCTGCTGTCCTGGCGCGCGGAGCGCCTGCTACGGCGCACGCATGATGTCGTCCGCATCGAGGATCTCGTCACGGATTCGCGTGATCCGGCAGAGCTTGTACCGGCGCACCAGAGGCCGGCGGGGCAGGAGGCTCTGCGCGGGTAATCCCTGACGAGGGCCTCAAGCGTCGCCAGATATACTGGCCGGACGATGAAGAGCCCCTTCCTGAAGGCACTCGAGGAGCGCATCCTTCTCGGCGACGGCGCCATGGGCACGCTGCTGTTCGCCCGCGGGGTGCCGCAGAGCGCGTGCATCGAGGCGCTGGTGCTGGACCAGCCCGACGTCGTGCGCCGCATTCACGAGGACTACATCGCCGCCGGGGCGGACATTATCGAGACCGATACCTTCGGCGCGAACCGCTATCGGCTCGCGAAGCACGGCCTTGAGACGAAGGTCCGCGACATCAACTTCAGGGCCGCGCGGCTGGCCAGGGACGCCCGCGAGATCCACGGGTGGCCCGGCTTCATCGCCGGCGCCATCGGGCCGACCGGGCGGATGCTGGCTACGGTCGGAGACATCAAGCCGGACGAGGTCCGCGCGGCCATACGCGAGCAGGTCGAGGGGCTGCTCGAGGGCGGCGTCGACCTCATCATCCTGGAGACGTTTCCTGACATCGCGGAGCTGCGCGAGGCGATCGCCGCCGTCAAGGCGTGCAGCGACCTGCCCGTCGTCGCGCAATGCACATTCCAGCGCGACAACCGCACGCTGGGAGGCGAGCCCCCCGATGAGGTCGCGAACATCGCCGCGTCGCTGGGCGCCGACGTGTCCGGCATCAACTGCAGCCTGGGCCCGCACAACGCGCTGGAGGTCATCGAGCAGATGGCGTCGTCGTCGTCGATCCGCCTCTCGGCGATGCCGAACGCGGGGCTGCCCAAGTACGTCGACAACCGGCTGGTGTACCGCGCGACGCCAGAGTACTTCGCCGAGTACACGAAACGGCTGGTGCAGGCGGGCGCGAACATCGTCGGCGGCTGCTGCGGCACCACGCCCGAGCACACGGCGGCCATGCGCGACATGCTGGAGCGCGAGTGGAACCGCAAGGCGCAACCGAAAATAGATGCCGCGATCACCGTCAGCAGTCCACCTGCGGGCGCGCCATCGCCGCCTTCTGATGAGAAGCCCCGCACCCTGCGGGAGAAGCTGAAGGCGGGCGGGTTCGCCGTCAGCGTGGAGCTGGACCCGCCGCGTGGCCTCAACCCGCGCAAGGCGCTCGAAGGGGCGGCCGCGCTAAAGGCCGCTGGCGCCGACACCATCAACATCGGCGACAGCCCGATGGCGCGCGTCCGCATGAGCGCGATCGCGCTGGCGGTGCTGATGCAGCAGCAGGTGGGGATCGAGACGATCATCCACTTCACCTCGCGCGATCGCAACCTGATGGCGATCCAGTCGGACCTGCTGGGCGCCCACGCGCTGGGCATTCGCAACGTCATCGCGCTGACCGGCGACCCGCCGTCGGGTGGCGAGTACGCGCGCGCGACCGGCGTGTGGGACGTCGACTCCATCGGCTTCATCCGCATCATCAAGATGCTGAACAGCGGCACCGACTGGGCGGGCAACAGCATCGGCAAGGGGACCGACTTCTTCGTGGCCTGCGCGGCCAACCCGACGGCCGACAACGTCGACCTGGAACTGGACCGCGTGCGGCGCAAGATCGAGGCGGGGGCCGACTGCCTGATGACGCAGCAGTTCTACGACGCCGGCAGCCTGGAGTCGTTCCTCGAGCGCCTGGGCCCGATCGACATCCCGGTGCTCATCGGGGTCATGCCGCTGCAGAGCCACAAGCACACCGAGTTCATCCACAACGAGCTCGCCGGCGTCTTCGTGCCCGAGGACGTGCGCGAGCGCATGCGCCGGGCGGGCGAGAACGGCGTCGCCGAGGGCCTGGCGCAGGCGCGGGAGCTGCTGGAGCAGTGCCGCCCGATGTGCGACGGCGCGTACCTGGTGCCGTCGTTCGGCCGGTACGAGGTCGTCGGTGAGCTGGTGCAGTTCGCGAAGTCGCTGTGACTCGACCCGACGTAGATCCGGTCGCCCACAACCGCGAGGCCTGGGACAGGCAGGTCTCGCAGGACAACGAGTGGACGCGCCCCGTCTCGTCCGACGTGATCGCGCGCGCCCGCGAGGGCGACTGGTCGGTGGTGCTCATCGGCTATGAACCGGTGCCGCGCGACTGGTTCCCGGCCGACCTGCGCGGTCTCGACGTCCTATGCCTGGCGTCGGGCGGCGGGCAACAGGGACCGATCCTGGCCGCCGCCGGCGCGAACGTGACCGTCTTCGACAACTCGCCGAAGCAGCTCGAGCAGGACCGCATAGTGGCAGTGCGCGACGGTCTCGAGTTGGCGACGGTGCAGGGCGACATGCGCGAGCTGCGCGCGTTCGGGGACGGGAGCTTCGACCTCGTGTTCAACCCCGTCTCGAACCTGTTCTGCCCGGAGCTGGCGCCGGTCTGGCGAGAGTGCTTCCGCGTGCTGCGGCCGGGCGCCACGCTGTTTGCCGGATTCATGAACCCCGACCTGTTCGTCTTCGACCGGGAGGCCGAGGAGCGCGGCGAACTGGCCGTGCGACACGAGCTGCCGTACTCCGACCTGAAGCACATGACCGCCGAGGAGCGGGCGAGGCTCCTCGGCGACGGCCCGCTGGAGTACAGTCACACGCTGACTGACCAGATCGGCGGCCAGCTCGCGGCCGGATTCGTGCTGACGGCCTTCGCCGAAGCCCCACACCACGCATCGATCACGGCGAAGTACATGCCCGGCTACTACGCCACCCGCGCCCTGAAGCCGCGCGGGTAGACTCGATCACAGCGGCCCTGCGTAGAAGTACAAACCACGAGGAGACGGCGATGCTCGACCAGATCTCGAAGGCCATCCTCATCACCGGCTGCTCGACCGGCATCGGGCGCGCGACGGCGGAACATCTCGCGGCCGGAGGCCACACCGTCTACGCCACGGCGCGACGGCTGGAGTCGATCGCCGATCTCGGGGCGAAGGGCTACAAGACGCTGGCGCTCGACGTCACCGACGAGGCCTCGATGCAGGCGGCCGTGCGCGCGGTCGAGCAGGCGGAGGGCGCCGTCGGCGTGCTGGTGAACAACGCCGGCTATGCGCAGGACGGGCCGATCGAGGAGGTGCCGCTCGACGCTGTGCGCCGCCAGTTCGAGACGAACGTCTTCGGCCTGGTGCGCCTGACGCAGCTGGTGCTGCCCGGCATGCGAGCGCAGAAATGGGGCCGCGTCATCAACGTCAGCTCCGTCGGCGGGAAGGTGGTCTTCCCCGGCGGCGGCTTCTACCACGCCACCAAGTGGGCGGTCGAAGCGATCAGCGAGGCCATGCGCTTCGAGCTGCGTCCGTTCGGCATCGACGTCGCCGTGATCGAACCCGGCGCCATCAAGTCGTCGTACGAAGAGACGTCGCTGGGAGCGATGGCCGGCGGAGGGGAGGGCTCGCCGTACGCGCAGTTCAATCGCGAGCGTGCCGAACGCGTGGCCGCCGCGTACGCCGGCAAGACGGCCGGCCCCGAGGCCGTCGCGAAGGTCATCGAGCATGCGGCCACGTCGAAGCACCCCCGCACGCGCTACACCGTCACGGCGCAGGCGCGCATGGTGATGTCACTGCGCCGCATCCTGCCCGACCGTGCGTGGGACCGATTCATCGGCACGCAGTTCAAGCCGCCACGGGTGGAATGAAACCGCTCTGGGCGTCACCATGTAACGGCACCAGTGGAGCGCAGCAACCCGGAGGAACCGATGGCAGCAACAGATGGCGGATACGAACCGAGCCCGTGGAAGTGGGTGCGGGACCAGGTCGAGACCTATGAGCGCACCGATGGGCGCGAAGCGAACACCCTGATGAACACCGGCCTCCCCATCATCATCATGACGATGCGCGGCAACAAGTCGGGGAAGGTCCGCAAGACGCCCGTCATGCGCGTCGAGCACGGCGGTGCGTACGCGCTCGTCGCGTCGATGGGCGGCGCGCCGAAGCACCCGGTCTGGTACTTCAACCTCAAAGCCGACCCTGATGGCGTGATGATCCAGGACGGCCCCGCACCGTTCGCCGTAAAGATCCGCGAGCTGGAGGGCGAGGAGCGGGCGCTGTGGTGGGACCGCGCGGTCGCCGCCTACCCGCCGTATGCGGAGTACCAGCAGAAGACGACGCGCGTGATCCCCGTCCTCCTCGCCGAACGGCAGACCTGACAGAGCGTCCTCACCGCCTGACGGCGGGACTCACGCGCCGATGAGCTCGCGGCCTTCGGCGAGGACCTTCGGCACCAGCGACTCGTCGCCGACGACCTCGGTGTAGATGCGCACCAGCGGCTCCGTGCCGCTGAAGCGCAGCAGCAGCCAGCCCTTGTCGCCCAGCGTGAAGCGGAAGCCGTCGGTCGTGTCGCGCGCCGTCACCTTCATGCCCGCGATGGCGTCGGGCCGCGCGTCCCCGGCCTTCTTCCAGATCCTGTCGCGGTCTTCCTCGCGCAGCGCCAGGTCAATGCGGTCGTAGTAGTGCGGGCCGACCTTCGCGTACAGATCCGCCAGCAGCTCGCTCGGCCGTTTGCCGGTGCGCGCCATGAAGTCCAGCATGTACAGCCCCGCCAGCACGCCGTCACGTTCCGGCACGTGGCCGCGGAAGCCGTAGCCGCCGCTCTCCTCGCCGCCGATGAGCGCGTCCGACTCCATCATCTTCGGGCCCAGGAACTTGAACCCCACCTGCGTCTCGTACACCGGCACGCCGTACGCCTCGCCCAGCCGCTGCGCCATCGCCGTCGTCGTGACCGACTTCACGATCGGCCCGCGTTCGCCGCGCGCCTCCAGCATGTAGTAGCACAGCAGCCCGAAGACCTGGAGCTGGTTGATGAACACGCCCTTCTCGTCGGCGATGCCCACGCGGTCCGCGTCGCCGTCGGTGGCGATGCCGACGTCGAACGGTTGCGCCCGCATGGACGTCTCCATGTCGCCCAGGTTGCGCGCGATCGGTTCGGGAGCGTGCATGCCGGGGAAGATGGGGTTGCGGAAGCCGTGCAGTACGGTGACCTTCGTCGAGCCGCCGTCCAGCAACTCGTTGAAGTACCCCGCGCCCGTGCCATACATCGCGTCGTAGCAGATGCGCAGTCCCGCCGCCTTCAGCCGCTCGAGATCCACCAGCCGCGCGAGCTGCGCCAGGTACGGTGGGCGCGGGTCGAACAGCTCCACGAGCCCGCGCTTCTTCGCCTCCGCGATCTCCATCACGGGGATATCGCGGCCGACAAGCGACGGCAGCGGCTCCTCGAGCTCAGTCACCACCTCGGGCGATGCGCTGCCGCCGTAGTCCGGCTTGTACTTGAAGCCATTCCACTGCCACGGGTTGTGGCTGGCCGTGATCACGACGCCGCCCCCGGCCTTGCGGTCGATGATGCTGTAGCTGACGACCGGCGTCGGGCAGAGCGCGCTGGTGAGCGCCACCTTGATCCCCTGCGCGGCCACCACTTCGGCCACGGCTTCGGCGAAGTTCTCGGACGCGTACCGCGCGTCGTACCCGACGATCAGCCCGCGGCCGGCGAGGTTGTGCTTCTTCAGGTACATGGCCGCGCTCGCCGCGCACGCGCGCACGTTGTCGAAGGTGTAGTCCTCGGCGATGATGGCGCGCCAGCCGTCGGTGCCGAACTTGATCTTCGTGGGCGGGATGGCCTCTGGGGTCACGTGAGATTCACCTCCGAAGGCAGGTGGCGCTGGCGCGCCTGGCGATCGGGCGCATGTTAGCAGCCGTGACGAATACAGCCACGCCGCGCGACGGGGAAGCTTCAGCCGGAAGGGGTAGATCGCTGGAAAGGGGCATACGGAGGGCTTCCTGCCGCTCCGTATGCCGGGGGGTTGGGCGTGCGATGCGAGGCGGGGTGCTACCGCACCTGCACGTCGCGTCGGCGCTCGTCGGGATCGATCAGGTGGTGCTAACGCCGGAACGCGTTCGCCGTGATAGCGAGGATGAGGCCGGCGATGAGCCAGATGATCCCGTCCTGGAACGGGTTGGTGGCGCCATCGTTGATGTAAGAGAACGCCACCAACATGCCGATGACACCGCTCGTGATGGCCAGTCCGCTCAAGATGAACGCCACGCTGTTGCCGATCCACGCGTCGATGTCCTTCACGACGCGTGAGCCACTGACATGTTGCATCTCGCGGTACTCGGTCCTGTTCACGCTCCCACCTCCTTTCCACTCATCTGCACCACGATAGCGCGATCGTCGTGCATGGCAGCTTGCGTTCCGGAGAAAGCGTGTGGCGGTATGGCATACGCACTCGTGACGTATTCCTGCGTGACACAACACTCCGGCATCGATGGACAGCTCTTCGCGACTTGAACGCGCGGGCTGAAAGCCCGCGCTACAAGGATGGAGAGGCTCTTCTGCACCCAGCTAACTTACGGAGAACATCTCGATCGGCCTGATAAGGCCTTCGCGATTCGCGGGCGCCTTGCCCTGGGCCGCCAGCCGCAGGTCGAAACGGTTCAGGCAGTCCTCGGCGTTCTGGTTCTGCACGCCGCACACGTTGCACGGCTGCTTGTGACAGTCCGGCGTCGTCTGCTGCTTGAGCGTCCGCATCCACTCCGCCCGCAGGTAGGACTCCGTCACGCCGATGTTGATGTGCGACCACGGGAACGGGTCGAACAGCCCCGGCTCGCGGTAGGCGTAGAACTCCGGGTCGATGCCCGTCTCCTCGAACGCCCGCAGCCAGCGGGGCCAGTCGTAGTGCTCATGCCACGCGTCGAATCGCGAACCCAGCTGCCACGCGCGGTGGATCGCCTTACCTAGGCGCCGGTCGCCGCGCGAGAGCACCGCCTCCAGCAGCGAGTGTTCCGGATCCTCCCACGTGAACTGCACGCCGATCTTCTTCAGGGCGTCGCGCAGGTAGAGGTGGCGCTGCCGCAGCACGTCCGGGCGCGCCTGCGACGCCCACTGGAACGGCGTGTGCGCCTTCGGGATGAAGTTCGACGTCGAGACCCGCACACGCGCCCGCCCGCCGTGGTAGCCGCGGCCGATCTCCCGCACGCGCCTCGCCAGCGTGACGATGCCCTCGATGTCCTCGTGCGTCTCCGTCGGCTGACCGACCATGAAGTACATCTTCACGTTGGTCCATCCCTGCGCGAAGGCGTTGTCGACGGCCGTGTACAGGTCCGCGTCCGTCACGATCTTGTTGATCGTCATGCGAAGCCTCTCGGTGCCAGCCTCCGGCGCGAAGGTGATGTTGTGCTTGCCACGCGATGCCACCAGCTCGCTGATGCGCACCGAGAAGCTGTCGACGCGCATCGACGGCAGCGCGATCGTCAGCGTGTCGCCGAAGTCGCGCCGCAGGCCCTCCACGATCTCCACGATGCGCGAGTGGTCGGTCGTGCTGAGCGACACCAGCGACAGCTCGTCGTACCCCGTGTTCGCCCTCAGCTCCCGCGCCGCGCACACGACCTCCTCGGGGGAGCGCTCGAGCCGCGGGCGGTAGATGATGCCCGCCTGGCAGAAGCGGCAGCCCTGCGTGCATCCCCGCTGGATCTCGATCGCCATGCGGTCGTGCACCGTCTGCAGGTACGGCACGATGGGGTTCGTCAGCGGCGGCGGCAGCTCCTGGACGAACCGCTTCGTCACCTTCCTCGGCAGCCACGCCTCTTCGGGCTCGATGGACTTGATGCTGCCGTCGGCGTTGTACGTGGGCTCGTAGAAGCGCGGCACGTACACGCCCCAGATCTTCTGCAGCCGCCGCAGCATCTCGTCGCGCGGCCCGCCGCCTTGCGCTTTCCAGTCGCGCACAAAGTCGACGACGTCAACGATCGTCTCCTCGCCATCGCCCAGGCAAAACACGTCGACGAAGTCGGCGAGCGCGTCCGGGTTCAGCGCACCGGAGCCGCCGCAGATCACCAGCGGATGCCGTTCGTCGCGCTCGGCGGCCAGCACCGGCAGCCCAGCCAGATCGAGCATGTTCAGGATGTTGGTGTACGTGCCCTCGTACGAAAGCGAGAAGCCGATGAT
The DNA here is from genome assembly GCA_016213125.1 of Chloroflexota bacterium. Lineage (GTDB taxonomy): Bacteria > Chloroflexota > Dehalococcoidia > DSTF01 > JACRBR01 > JACRBR01. The sequence continues at coordinate 9,325 of JACRBR010000010.1, forward strand.
GTCGAAGTCCCGCACCCGGTGCCGCGACTCCAGCGACCACAGCGGGATGCCCTCCGCCCGCATGATCGCCTCCATGTCCGACCACGGCGCGAAGACGCGCTCGGCCAGCATGCCGTCGCGGCGGTTCACGATGTCGTACAGGATGCCGATGCCCATGTTCGACATGCCGATGTCGTAGAGGTCGGGGTAGGCGAAGGCCACGCGCACGTCGGCGGCGTCCCAGTCCTTCACGACCGAGTTCCACTCGCCGCCCGTGTACCGGGCCGGCTTTTGGACGCGAGGGAAGACGGCGTCGAGGCCGCGTACGATCGTCATGCGCTCAGGGTAGCAGGTGCTTACTTCCGAATGAGGAGCCGCCGCTCCCGATGGAGGATCGCCAGATCAAGCTGATCAAGCAGCCCTCGAACGCCGAGCAGATTGTCCGTGCCAGAGGGAAATGCGGGCGAGATGAGCGCGGGGACCTGGACAACCAGTCCGAGAACATCGATGACTACATCGAACTCGAACGCTGTGGCCGTCGATTCATCTGCAAGTCGCAACGCCCGTTCGCGCCCGTTTGTGACGTCGGAGATGCCGAGGAGCGGAGCAAGCGCTTTATCCAATAGCGTGATCGATGACCCCCGGTATCGAGGACCGCCTCCACGGCAAAGGCAGGCGCCGTGAGTGGGTGGATGGCAATGCGCAGCCGTACCTCGTCGGCATCAGGGTAGACGTACTCGTGGGTGAACTCCGGCGCGATCACGCGATGCGAATGCGGCTCTTGACCGCGGGATCGGCGACAAAGTACAGGAGTGGGACGCTTGCCCCTCGCTGCGTGGCAAGGTCGAGCGCTTCCGCTGCGTCCTTTCCCACGCCGACAATCGCCCCACCGGAGATTGCAACCCACTTTCCCTGGTGCGCAAGCAACTCCGACCGGTGGTCCGCAAGCCAGTGGGCGTCATCGGCACCGGCGATCGACCGGGATCCTTCGTCCTTGCGAGCGTTCACCATCTTGCACGTCCTTTGCTGGAGTATAGCGCTCCTCAGCGCCGTCAAGATCCCTGCAGCGCACGTACGGCCGAGATGGCCGCATCCTCCGCTTCGAAGTCCAGGTACTTCGCGCTCGACTTGCCCGCGGGCTGCGCTCGCTCCCATTCGATCGCCCGCCGCATGCCCTCCTCGGGCGGGACGGCGTCCGCGTATCCCAGTTCTCCGCGAATGCGGCTGTCGTCGACGGCCATGCTCTGCCCGAAGTTCACCGGCTGCCGCAGGTGCGCGGGCATCATCTCCGCCGGCAGTTCCACGATCTCGCCCCGCCAGCCGGCGATGCGCGCGTTCGCCGCCAGCCACTCCCGCTGCGTCAGTCCAGGATCGACCGGCGCGTTGTACACGCGTCCGGACGCGCGCTCGTCCGTGGCCACGAGCGCGATCGCCCGCGCCACGTTCCCAACGTACGCCCGCGCCCATCGCCAACCTGCAGCGTCATCCTGCACGAGGATGTACGGCCGACCGGCCTCGAACCGGCGCACCTCCATGAAAAGCCGCCGCTGGTAGTCGCCTTCGCCGTGTACCGCCGGCAGCCGGATCACCGTCCCCGGCAACTCCGGCTCCGACATGTACGCGCGCTCCACAGGGATCTTGTCGTAGCCGTCCATCCGGCCGTCGCCGCGCTCACCTCGGTAGGGATACAGCTTCTCCCGAAGCGGCGAGTCTTCCGTCAGTGGCAGCGCCTCGACCGGCCCAGGCTCGCTGCCGTGCATGCGCCCGTATACGCGGTACACGTCGACGCTGCTGACCACCACCGCCCGCCGCGCGATGCCACGCATTACGTCGACCGCCGCACGGGCATCCCGCTCGAACATGCACGCCATGTCCAGCACCACCTCCGGCGCGAACTGCCGGAACTCAGCGCCGAACGCCGCGATGCGCTCCCGGTCGCCGTGAATGTGCGTGATGCCGGGAGTATCCGCATGCTCGGTCTCACCGCGATGAAACACCGCGACCTTATGCCCGCCCGCGGTCAGCTCCGCGACCACGCGCGGCCCGATGAAGTTCGTGCCTCCGATGATGAGGATTCGCATCGAGATAGTGTAGATGGCCCCCGTCTCATGGTTCATTCGCACCTCCCCGCCGGGAGCCGATTCAACGACGCTGTGGACCTGGTAATGCAAAGGGGGCGCGATGAAGTGGCCATTCGTGTGGGGTCTGCTTCCCGGACTCGCGATGCTGGCGGCCGGGTGCTTCCCGGTCGAGATAGACCGCGAGATCCAGCTGGATAGGAACGCGTACCTCACGCCTATCGCCGAGGCGCGATCGAACGGCCTTGAACCCTACTGGCTGGGGCCAAGCTTCACCGCGGTTTCAACGACGTACTCGTACTTGGAGGCCGTCTACCCCCAGGGCATTGCAGGCGTGGATGTTGGAGGTCTGGAAGTGAAGTATCACACGGGCAATGGGGAGGAGTTGGGGCTCCTGATGACGACCATTCCAATCGCCGAGTGGCCAATGGCGGAGGATCTCGTGCGCACTCCCATCCAAGGCAAGCCCAATCGCAATGATGTAGCCATCAACGGCATCGACGCCGATCTCCAGACCTATACGTCCGTCATCCGGCCAATAAGCTCCTTTGTGCTCATCATCGAAACCGAGCAGTCCGCGGTGGTGGTCACGGTTCCGTCATTCGGCTCCGCAACGCCCGGCGGCCCCGACCTGAACCCGCTCATCGACCTCGACACCTTCCTTGCGGTGATGGAGAACCTGCAGCCGTACTCGGAGTGAGGATGGATCTATGAAGGGACGCGCGATGAAGTGGCTGCCGTTCGTGTGGGGTCTGTTACCTGGGCTCGCGATGCTGGCGGCGGGATGCTTCCCGGTCGAGATCGACCGCGAGATTCAACTGGATCGGAAGGCGTACCTCACGCCCATCGCAGAGGCGCGATCGAACGGCTTGAACGTCTATTGGTTGGGTCCGGGCTTTCGGGCGGGCGGCGAGGCTTACGACTACATTGAGGGGACGTATCCGCAAGGAGTAAACGGCGCGGCTGTTGGCGCACTTGATTTGGTTTACGGGACACGTGCGTCAGGTGGGCTGGGCCTGTCAATCAGGACGGTACCCGCGCCGAACTGGACGGCCGCGGAGGCTGCCGCCCGGAATCCAAACAACGTCACTGTTGACCGCAATGAGGTCACAGTCGCTGGCTTACCAGCTGAACTCCTTACCTATTCGGGTGCAACTACGCGGCCGATTGACGGCTATGCCCTCCTCATCCAGATGGAGCGATCAGGTGTAATTGTCATCGTGCCCTCGCATGGCTCCGCAACGCCCGGCGGCCCCGACCTGAACCCGCTCATCGACCTCGACACCTTCCTCGCCGTGATGGAGAACCTGCAGCCGTACTCGGAGTGAGGCTGGAGCGTCGCGGCGAATAGCTGCTCGGCAGGCCCGTGGCTACCGGTGATCCGCTAACATCGACTGTCTGCGGCAATTGGAGCATCGCAGGACGCATAGCGAATCCAGGAGCGCACACCAGATGAGAATGCTGCTGAGAATGAGCATCCCCACCGAGTCGGGCAACAAGGCCGTCACCGGCGGGGCGGTCGGGCCGATCCTCGAGAAAGTGCTGGCCGAGCTGAAGCCTGAAGCCGCCTACTTCGCGCCAATCAACGGGCTCCGGAGCGGGTTCATCGTCTTCGACCTGAAAGACCCGTCCGACCTTCCGCGGCTGACCGAACCGCTATTCATGGGCCTCGGAGCAAGTATCGAACTGTCGCCCGTGATGACGGTCGACGACCTTCGCAAGGGATTGTCGCAGATCGGGTAAGGGCGGCGGGCGGCGCGCCGGCTCAGTCGTCGAGGAACTTGCGGGGGTGGCGCCCGTCGACGTTACCCAGGAACGGCGGGTGCACGTTGTACCCCAGCAACTCCTGCAGCCGCGGCTCCAGCGTGCGCACCACCGCCTTCGGCACGCCGATCACGTGGTTCTCCTGCGGCCGCAGCCACGACGCGCAGTACTCCAGGATCACGCCCAGCCGCGGACGGTCCGTCGTGTTCGCGCCGCCTCCGTGAAAGAGGCTGCCGCGGAAGAACATCACCGATCCCGCGGGCATCTCCGCGTATGACAGCAGGTCACTCTCGGCCGGACGGCGGTCCGTCCACGCGTGGCTGCCCGCGATCGCGCGCGTGGCGCCGTTCGCTTTCGTGAACGGATCCAGCGGCCACATCGTGTTCATCACCATCTCGGCGTGCGGTCGCGGCACCGGATAGACGCCGTCGTCGGTGTGCAGCACCTGCGCCGTCTCCCCGGGACCGATGCTGATGCCCACGGGCGCGCTGAGCTGGTAGTGCCCCAGCATCTTGTCCAGCACGCCCAGGATCAGCGGATGCGTCGCCGGGCCGTCAAACGCGCGCGTCTTCGCGAAGATGTTGTAGATGCGCTGGGTCTTGAACCCCTCGAAGTCGTTCCGCCCCGTCGGCGTCGCCTTCAGCACGCCGATCAGGTCGTCGCGCTTCTGCTGCACCTCTTCGGGCGAGAGCACGCCCTCGACGATGGCGAACCCATCGCGGTCCAGCGCGGCGACAACATCGTCGACAGTGGCGGTGGCGGCCTGCAGGTGTGGCATGGCGTTGATTATCGCACGCCCCGTGCCTGGTTCAACCGCGATTCAACCCGGGGTCGGTTGGAAGATCAAACGAAAAGGGCGAGGGTCTCCTCCGGCGGCCCGCCGACGGTCCCTCACCCTTACGCTGCGCTTGAACTACGATCTAGTACCGGCGCCCGCCGCCGCCGCCACCCCCACGGCCACCACCACCGCCGCTCGGGCTGCGCTGCTGGAAGCAATCCCGGCAGTACACCGGGCGGTCGCCGCGCGGCTGGAACGGCACCTCGGTCTCGCGGCCGCAGTTGGCGCACGTCGCCGGGTACATCTGCTTCGGGCCCGACGAGTAACCGCCGCCACCGCCACCACCACCACCGTACCCGCCGTCGTCACGCGAACTCTTCCGAGCACGCCGGCAATCGGGGCACCGCTTCGGCTCGTTGCTGAACCCACGCGAGGCGTGGAATTCCTGCTCGCCCGCGGTGAAGATGAACTCCGCTCCGCAATCGACACAGGCTAGCGTCTTGTCGGCAAAAGCCACCTGACGACCTCCATTGAACGTTTCCTTGTCGTCAGGGCGGGCGAAGCAGTTCGGGCATCGCGGCGGACTTGGACGGGAAACTGACCATCTTGTCCGGCTACGGTAACAGGATCGGCCCTATCGGATCAATAGGTTGTTAAGTGCTTACCAAAAGGAAGCCCAGACTCGCATCCTCGTGTCGGCTATCCCGCTCCAGCCCCTCACCTCCCCGCCTCCCGCTTCCCGCGTCCCGCCTCCCGCCTCTTACCTCTCCAACGCGTGCCCCTGGAAGAACTCCCAGATGAGGTCTGTCGCGCTGATCGTGTGGGTGGTGGGTCCCAGCCGCGCGACATCGATGCTCCCCGGCCACGTGTGCCCGGCGCCCTGCACCGTGTACAGGAGCACCGCCGCGAATCCCGCGCACTCGCTGTAGGCGGTCACCAGCACATCGTCGGCCACCCGCTTCGTCGCGGGCGCGGGGTTGCACCCGTCCTGCGCCGCCCACTGCCGGGCCGACTCCTCCGCCGCCACGACGGGCAGCCGCTGTCCGCACGCCGATGTCCCGCCCTCGTACGGCACGCAAGCGTCCTCGGTGCCGCGGAAGGTGATGATGGGGATCGAGACGCCCGGCGCGCAGGTGCGCGGGCTCGCCGTCGCCCCCACCTCCGCGATCGCCGCGATCCGGTCGGGGAGCGCGCACGCGATGGAAGTCGAGATCGCCGCGCCGTTCGACATGCCCGCCAGGTACACCCGCGTCGCATCGATGCACAGCTCTGCCCCGAGCTGATCCAGCAGGTCCGCAACGAACGCCGCTTCGTCGACGTCGCCCAGCCCAGGGTACGTCCAGTGCTGCGGCGTACCGGTGCCGTTCGCGGCCACAGTGATGAAGCCCTCCGCGTCGGCCGTCGCCGGGAAACCCGAGTAGACCGCCTGCTGCCGCGCGTTCGACCCGAAGCCGTGGAAGTTCAGCAGCAGCGGTACCGCGCGCGTTCCGTCGTACGACGGCGGCACGTGCAGGATGTACGTGCGGTCCAGCCCTCCCGACGTGATGCTGCCATCGGTGTCCCCCGCCGCGAACGGCCGCGCGGGCTCGCATGGGCCACCCGCAGCCGTCGGTGCCGCGCGTTCCACCAGCGTGGACTCCAGCGCCGGTGTCATATCCTCCGATACCGGTCCCGCCGCCGGCGTACGGTTGCCTCCGCCATCACCACGACATGCGCCGGTGATGATCCACAGCGCAGCCACCGTCGCAAGTGTCGCCCACGCGCGCAACCGCATCAGGGCCACAGGTCCGGGTGCCGCTCCTGGTGGCGCGCCCGCAACTCTCCGACCAGCTTTTTGTAGCCCGCGGTGAACAGGTCCGGCGTCGTCATGATCACGGCGTCTTCATTGTTGTCGGTGTAGTACCGCTTTCGCAGGCCCATGCGGTTGAACGCGTACTTCTCGTACATCCGCTGCGCGCCCTCGTTCGACGCCCGCACCTCCAGCGTCACCGCCTCCTGGTCCAGGTCCGTCGCCAGCTCGATCGCCGCCAACAACAGGCGCTCGCCAACACCCATGCGCCGGTGCTCCTCCCGCACAGCGATCGTGACGATGTGCGCCTCGTTCACCATCAGCCACACGCCGACGAACCCCAGCAGGTACTCGCTCGTCGGGACAGGCTCCGTCGCCCCCAGCGCCCGCCGCACAGATGCCCAGATGCCGGGCGAACCGGCCGGTGGTGGCGCGCCTTCGTCGTCACGCACCTCCGCCAGCACGAAATAGCGCGCGATCTTGTTTGTCAGCTCGCGCTTGTACGCGGTCTGCGGCCACGGGCTCGGGAACGACTCCCGCTCGATGTCCAGCACCTGCGGTATGTCCGCCTCGACCATGGGCCGGAGGCGCGTGCGGATGGCGGTACGCATATCGCCGAAAGTGTACAGCGGGGGCACTTCCCCCTCTCCGCGTCGCGGAGAGGGGCCGGGGTGAGGTGCAGTGACACCTCACTGCATCAGTCCGATCACTGACGTCACCGGCGCCCTGACGCACTCACTCCGGCAGCGACGGACGTTCGACGCCGCCGTAGAGGTGCCGGTACTGCGCGTAGTGTTCCATCACCAGCCGCACGTACAGGTTCGTCTCGTCGAACTCCAGATCCTCGACGAACAGATCCACGTCGTCCGATCCCGCCAGCCCCAGCGCATCGTTGGCCGCGCCCGGCCCGCCGTTGTACGCGGCCAGCGCGTGGTACACGTTCCCGTCGAAGGCCTCGATCTGTCCTGCCAGGAAGTGCGCCCCGAACCGCAGGCTCGTCCTCGGGCGGAACAGGTCGGCCGCCGTGAACGTCGACACGCCCAGCTCGACCGCGATGGACTCGCCCGTGGGTGGGATGATCTGCGTCAGTCCCACCGCGCCCGCGGTCGAACCCGCGTCCGGGTCGTACAGGCTCTCCTGCCGCATCAGCGCCATCAGCAACAACGCGTCGACGTCCTCTTCCTTCGCTGCATCCGTTACTAAGTCCGAAAACGCCGGCGGGTACGCCAACCGCAGCAGATCATCGGATGGAAGCTGACCCTCGGGCGTCAGCGCCGCCAGCCGCGCGGCGGACCGCGCGGCGAAGCTCACCTTCCCGTCGTCGTAGAAACGCCGGGTCACCGCCAACATCTCGTCAGGATTCCGCCCCGCTCCCTGCGCGGCATCCTCGATGATCCCGAGCCGCAGGTCGTCCGCGAGCCCATGCAACGCCACCGCTTCCAGCGCGCCGGCGATCTCCCACCGGAGGTCCGCGGCGAGGTCCACCGGCGTTTCCGTCGGCTCCGGTGTCGCCGCTGCCGTGGTGGCCGCCGCCGCAGCGGCCGTCGTCGTGACCGCGGGCGTGAGTGCGTCTAAGATCGCGTCCCAGTCCGGATCCTTCTCCTTGAAGTCCGGCTTCTTCTCCTTCTCGATGTTGTCGCCCAGCAGTACCTCCGCCCGGAGCGCGTAGTAGTCGCCGCGCGCCTCCGGGTCCGCCACCAGATCCTCGAGCACGGAATCAGCCGTCTCGTCACCTGCCGATCGCAGCGCGCGCCACTGCCAGAACCACGCGCGGAACCCGGCGACACCATCCTCCGCCGCCAGCGCGTTCCACGCCGTCGCGGCCTCGGTGTAGTCGCCTGCCTTATACGTCACCAGCCCGCGCCGAAACGCCGCGCCCTCCGTCCAATCCGAACCCGGGTAATCCGCCGCCAGCAGAGCGTAGACCACCGTTGCCTCGTCGTACCGCCCGGCGTTCTCCAGCAGCCGCCCGCGCCACCACAGCGCGTCGTCCGCCAGCGGTGACGCGGGGTCGAAGTCGTACGACTGCTGGTAGTGCAGGATCGCCGCCGCGTCGTTGTCCGCGCGCTCGTCCAGGGCCCCGAGGTAGTACGACGCTCCGGCTGCGTTGTCCCCGACCGCCACCGCCGCCTGCAGCGCGACACGCGCTGCGTCGTTCTCGAACGCGCGGTAGCTCACCAGCCCGCGCAGGTAGTCGCTCACCGGCACCGCGGCCGCGTCCAGCGATGCCAGCGATTCGCCTCCGCTCCCCGGCGCCAGTGCGATCGCCCGCAGCTCGTCGCCCACCCACGTCGCGTCGCCCAGCGCCTGCTTGATCGCCCCCTGCCCACGCAGCGCCGCCGCCGCATCCCCTCCGTTCGCCTCTACGCGCGCAAACCAGGCAAGCGCATCGGTGCTGAGCCCGGCTGTCGCATACGCCCCCGCCATGCTGAGCGCGAACGAACCTCGAAGTTCGGCGACCGACGGATCCGCCAGCACACCCGTCGCCACGGCCTCCGCTTCGACTCCGCGGCCGAGCCCGGCCAGCAGCTTCGCCCGCTCGATGTTCGCGTAGCTCGCCAGCACGCCGCCCGCCAGCACGTAGCGACTGTAGACATCCAGGGCCGCCTGCGGTTCGCCCAGATCATCCAGCGTCGACGCCAGCAGATACTGCCCCTGGCTTCCTTCAGCCGAGGCGCCGGCGCTTGCCACATACGCCTCCAGCACCGGCCGGGCCTCCGGTGCTCGGTCGGCCCGCAACAGCATCTGCGCCTGCGAGAGCAGCGCCTCCAGCCGTTCCTCACCCGGTGCCGCTGCCGCGATCTGGCCGTATACGTCGGCGGCCGCGCCGAAGTCCCCTTCGTAACGCAGCCGTTCAGCCAGCGTTGGATCTGCTGGAGGCGGCGTGGGCGTCGATGTCGGCAGCGGACTGCCGGATGCGACGGACGGCGTTGGTGTTGCGGTTGTGCCGTCTCCTTTATCGCAAGCGGCCGCAGCGATCGCGATGCACGCGAACGCAGCGCAACACAACATGGCGGCACGGTGACGGGGAGTTCGCATCGTTACGCCGTTTCATCGAGAAGGGGAGTATTTTGACAGGCTTCGGAATCGAATGGTACCTTCCGATCAGGACCTCCGGCAATCAAAAGAACTGGCATGAACCTGCTTCGGCTCACCATCGTCGACCCTAACGGGGCTATCAGTTTCGTAGCCCATGGCGAGGCGCTGCCCGCCCTGATGCGCTCCTGCGCCACGAATCCAAAGGCCATGTACGACCTCCTCGAGCGCTCCGAGCCCTACTACAGCGGCCTGCTCGAGCGCGTCGCGAACGGCCTGGTGATGTTCGACGAGCGCAACACGAAGGACAACCACGACTTCATCCACCGCGCGCTGGAACTGGCCGCTCCCGACGAGACGCCGGTCTTCCGTGTCGTAGACGACGTCACGCGCGAAGCGAGCCTGCGCCCGGTGAAGGCCGGATGCGTCGTCATCAACCTGACGGCGCGCCGCGTGATCACATTGCAGAACGGCTACATCGCCATCACTCGCAACGGCCGGGGCGAGATCTTCGACGGCGAGCGCCTCACCGGCGCCACGTTCGTCTACCGGCTCCCCCAGACCTGGTCGCTGGTGCCGTAGCCACTGCTGCCCCGCATTCCGCTTTGGTGTTTGCCCTTGGCTGTTTGCTCTCACACTGCACCGTCCTACGCTACCCTTCCCCCGTGAACTCCCGCTCCCACCGCCCCTGCTGGGCCGAGATAGACCTCGACGCCATCGCCCACAACGTGCGCTTGCTGGCCGCGCGCGCTGCGCCCGCCCGCCTGTTCGCCATCGTGAAGGCCAACGCCTACGGGCACGGCGCCGTCCCCATCGCCCGTGCCGCGATCGACGCCGGAGCCGCCGGCCTGGGCGTGGTGTGCGTCGACGAGGGCGAGGAACTGCGCCTCACCGGCATCGATGCGCCGATCCTGGTCCTCGGCTACACCCAGCCTTCCGAGGCTGAGCGCATCGTCGAGCTGCGCCTCACGCCTGTCGTCGGCTCGATGCAGGTCGCGCTCGCCCTCTCCGCCGCCGCATCCGCACGCGGCGTCAGCCAGCGCATCCACCTCGAGCTGGAGAGCGGCCTGAACCGCCACGGCCTGCCCCTTGACGCGCTGGTCGCCTTCGCCGAGCGCGTCCGCGCCCTTCCCGCGATCGAGGTCGAAGGCCTCTTCACGCACTTCGCCGCCGCCGAGGAGGGCGACACCGCATTTACCCGCGCCCAGTACGACGCGCTCATGGAGACTTCCGCGCGCCTCCCTTGGATCCCGGTACGCCACTGCGCCGCGTCGGCCAGCGCCCTCAACGCGCCCGGCATGGCGCTTGACATCGTGCGGGCCGGCCTCGCCATCTACGGCTACGAGCCCGCGCCCGGCATTGCAGGCGACCTCGAGCTTCGGCCCGCGCTCTCGCTGAGGGCACGCGTCGCCCGCGTCATCGATGTCGAGCCCGGCGGAACCGTGGGCTACGGCCGCACCTGGACCGCTGCCCGCCCGTCGAGGATCGCGCTGATCATGTGCGGTTACGCAGACGGCTACCGGCGCGCGCTATCGAACAAGTCATCCGTCCTCGTACGCGGCCAGCGCGCACCGATCGCCGGGCGCATCGCCATGGACATGTGCATGGCCGATGTCACCGATATTCCCGGCGTAGTCGAGGGCGATGAGGCGGTGCTCATCGGCGAACAGGATGGTGCCCGCCGGGACGGCGACCGCATCGATGCCGACGAGCTCGCCGAACTCGCGGACACCATCTCGTGGGAGATTCTCGCCGGCATCTCCGCCCGCGTCCCCCGCCTCTACCTGAGGGGCGGCGAGGTCACGGCCACGACAGACCTGAACCATCGCCAACCGGAACCGGAAGCTGCGACTCGCGCGGTGTAGCCCGCCGCGCTAGGATCCCTTTGGAGACCACATGCCACAGTCGACGCCGAACGTCTTCACCTACCCCCGCCAGGAGCCTGGCACACTGGGCCACCTCGACCTGGTCGAGCCGCTGCGGTCGCTGCCGCGCGACGTCGCCGGCGAACTGAAGGGCCTGCTCGCGGCGCAGCTCACCTTCCGCGCGGACGACGACGGCTGGTGCATCCAGGAGGTCGTCGGCCACCTCGCCGACGCGGCCGAGGTCTACCACAAGCGCATCTACATGATGTCGACGCAGACCGACCCCATCCTCGAGCCCTATGACCCAGACGCGTTCGCCGGCGACCACGCGTATCTGGAGCGTTCGATCGAAGATCTGCTCGACAGGCTGCGGTACTGGCGCGGGGAGACCGTCCAGCTCCTCACGACGCTCGTCAACTGGAACTGGGCCCGCACCGGCCGTCACCTCGAGTCCGGCCGCCTCAGCATCCGCCAGATCGTCGAGCACATGGTCGAGCACGAGGCCGATCACCTCGCCACGATCCGCGCCCTTCGCGCCGCCGCTCCCAAACCGAACACATAGCCTGCGGCGCGATCATGAACCGCCGAGTAAACCTGAATCCAGGGCGATAGTGCGCCGCGGCATAGCGCAAGCTGAGCGAGGCGAGGCCATTCCGGTCCCTGGTCCCTAGTCCCTGACCCCTAGTCCCTAACCGCGCCGCCGCCACACGATCCGGCGCACGGTATCCGGCGACAGCACCAGCACCGCAACGACGGTAGCCAGCAGGATCAGTAGCGCACCGGCCACGACGCGCATCACGAGGTCGAGGCCACCCGCATCCCCGGTGGCGCCGTTGTAGATCATGACCACCGCCAGCAGCCCCGTCACCAGGGCCAGCACGAACCCGCTCGCCCGCGCCGTCGGCGACGGCATCGGCCGCACCTCTGCTTGCTCCACCGATGTCTGCTGCACCTGGCGCGCCACCTGCGCCCGAACCTCGGCTTCGTCCACGTCAAACTGCGCCACGGCAGCAGCCGGAGCGCCGGAGCGCCGCCGCTCGCGTTCCCGCTTCTTCTTCCGGCCCTTCGGTTCCGCCATCGCTACTCCGCCGGTCCCAGCGCCAGCCCGATGAGCCGGTACGTCAGTTTGGCCGCGAGCTGCGCGCACGACGCAGGGCCCAGCGACGGCGACAGCTCGGTCACGTCGAACCCCACGATGCGCTTTCGCTTCGCCACCGCGATCAGCAGATCGCTGACCTCGTCCCAGTGCAGCCCGCCCGGCTCCGGCGTCCCCACGGCAGACATCTCTGACGGGTCGAAGTTATCCAGGTCGATCGTGATGTAGACATCGTCGTCCAGCTTCGACACCACGTCGTCGACGCCCGCCGCCCGCAGCTCTCGCGGCGAGTAGAAGGACAGCCCCTCCTCGCGAATGAACGCCGCGTCCTCGACCGATGCGCTGCGCAATCCCACCTGCGTCACCGGCGCCACGTCCAGTGCGCGCCGCAGCGTGCACGCGTGGTTGAAGCGGGAATCCAGGTACTCGTCGCGGAGGTCACTGTGGGCGTCGAAGGCCAGCACGCACAGGCCCGGTGCGCGCTTCGCGTGCGCCCGCACCGCGCCCGCCGCCACCGTGTGCTCGCCTCCCAGGGTCACGACGAACTTCCCGGCATCCAGCAGCTCCCCCACCACCTCCTCGATGCGCGCGCACATCGCCTCGGGAGAGCCGGTGTGCGGGGCCAGCTCCGGCATCGTGTGGATGCCGTGCTTCCACGGCTCTATGCCAAGCCCCACGTCATACAGCTCCATGTCCGCCGAGGCTTCGATGATGGCCCGGGGCCCGTCGCGCGTGCCCGCCCGCGCCGTCACGGTGCTGTCGTACGGCACCGGCAGCACCACCACGCGCGACCCATCGAACGAAGAGTGCGCCGCCTCCAGCGAGGCAAAGTTCACCGGCGGATAGAACCGTTCATCGCTCACGAGGTCAGGGTATAGGTTCTCGGTGCCGCGCTCTAGGTGCCCGGTTCGAGGTGCCCGTCCGCCGCTCCTGGCGCGCTACATCTTCTCTACCAGCGCCGCTCGCTTCTCCTCGAACTCCTCAGCGGTGATGAGCCCCTCGTCCTTCAGCCGCGTCAGCTCCCGCAGATCCGCCGCCACGTCCGTGACACGGGCGGGCGCGGAGGCAGCGGCGGACGTCGATTGCCACGGCCAGGCGTACACCGCCGCGTACTTGCGCGGCGCGCCGGGCTGCGGCCGCATGCTCTCGGGAAGCCCCGCCGGCGCGTACACGACGATCTGTTTCAGGATCTTGTCGTGCAGCGTCTGGCGGTCCCGGTCGAAGAACATCCAGAACGCATCGGCCAGGAAGAGGAACGGGATCATGTACCCGATGAGGAACATCGTGAGGCCTTTGAGCGCGAACTCCCGCAGCCACATCTCGCCGCCGGAGGCCGTGCGCCCCGTCTCGATGTTGATCACGTACAGACTGGTCAGGCTCTTCGCCGGCGACCGCCCACGGGGCGCCGTGAACGCCAGCCAGATGAACCACCCGACGATCAGCGTCACCCAGAACAGCAACTGCTCCAGCAGGTACGAGCCGAAGATGCGCCGCGTGTACGATGCGCGCTCGACGGAGAGGCTCTCATCACGCAAGTACAGATTGCACCGATCACAGAAGATGCCACCCGTGATATTGGGCGCGCGGCACCGCGGGCACTCGGCAGCCGGCTCGGCGATCGGTACGGCGTAGGCCGGTTGGGCCATGTCTCGCCTTTACATCTTGTTGACCAGATCGGCGCGCTTCCGCTCGTACTCCTCTTCGGTGATCACGCCGTCTTCCTTCAAGCGCGCCAGCTCGCGCAGGTCTTCCGCCACGTCCTTCACGTGCGGCTGGGGCGGGGCGGCCTGCTGGCCCGGCATGATCGGCGGGGCCGTGTACCGAAGCGGTGCATTCTGCTGGAACTGCATCGAGGGCGGCAACCCCGCCGGCGCGTACACAACAACCTGCTTCAGCACCTTGTCGTGCAGCGTCTGCCGGTCCTTGTCGAAGAACAACCAGATGTCGTCCAGTAAGCCAGCAAGACCCGAGGTGATGCCGTTGGCGACCCCCAGCGCAAGGAACTTGATCACGATCTCGCGCAGCCACGTCTCACCCTGACTCAGTTGGCGCCCGGTCTCGATGTTGATGGGATACGTGTTCACCAGCCGCTTGGCGGGCGTCTGCCCCGTCTTCGACGTAAAGATCAGCCAGATGAACCAGCCGATAATCAGCGTCACGAGTATCAGCACGCCCTCCAGCAGGCTGTTCCCGAAGAAGCGCCGCGTGTACGTGCATCGCTCGACCGTCATCGTCTCGTCGCGCAGGTACAGCCGGCAGCTGTTGCAGAACAGGCTCATCTGCTGGTTCGGGACGTTGCAGCGCGGGCAGATGTCGGGGATGGTGGCGGTGACCATGCGTTCCTCCTCCCAGGCGTCGCGCCGGGGGCGCGGACGGCATCCTGCCGCCGCCGGAAGCGTATGCGCGGCAGCACGGATCGTCAATGTCCGGATGGCCTACCGGATGGGAACAGGGTCAGCGCTTGGGCCCGGTGGATCCTCGCAGCCGCGGGTCCAGGATGTCCCGCAACGTGTCTCCCAGCAGGTTGAACCCCAGCACCACCACCGAGATCACCAACCCCGGAAAGATCACCAGGTGGGGATACTCGTTCGCACGCTCACGGCCAGCCGCGAGGTCAATGCCCCAGCCGGGCGTGCCCTGCTCCACGCCCAGTCCGAGGAACGACAGCGTCGCCTCTGCGATGATGGCGATGGCAAACACACTACTCGCGCCGACGAGGATGAAGGGCATGATATTCGGGACCACGTACCGCCACAGGATGTGCACTTCCGACGCACCGACCGCCCGGGCGCCCAAAACGTACTCTTTGTTCTTCTCCACCAGCGCCACCGCGCGCATCAAGCGAGAGCCGCCGAAGAACGCCGAGATCGCGATCACGATAATGACTGCCTTCAATCCGGGCCCGACAGCAGCAATCACGGTCAGCAGGATGGGTAGCTGTGGAAAGGCCGACCATGCTTCACCTGAACGTTGGATCGCGTAGTCAATCCAGCGCCCGAAGTAGCCGCTGATGATCCCCAGCGCCGTCCCGGGTATGAACCCCAGGACGAACACCCATGCGCCGAACTGGAGCGAAAGCTGCGCTCCGACAATCAGGCGACTGAAGATGTCCTGCCCAAACTGGGTCGTCCCAAATGGGTGCGCCATCGATGACGTCTCGAACCGCGCCTGAGTGTCGAACGCGCGAGGATCATACGGCGCGATAGATGGGCCGATGACCCCCACCACCAGGAACATAAATACGATCAAGAGCCCCAGCAGGCCGGCGGGGTTTTGCAGCCAGGGTCGGCCGATCCGTACCAGGAACGGCTTCTCCTGCGGGAGTTCCCAGGCTTCTTGTTGAGCGACCGGGATACTGGAACTGGCGATCGTGACCATCAGCTGTATCTCACTCGCGGGTCGATAAATCCGTAAGAAAGATCGACGACCAGGTTCACCATCACAACAACGAACGCCGTGTACACGGTCAGGAACTGCACGACGGGGAGATCCCGGATGAATGCCGCCGTAAAGAACCACTCTCCCAGCCCCTGGATGCTCAATACGCGCTCGACGATGATCGAGCCGCCGAACACGGCGACGAACGCGGTCCCCAGGGCCGTGACAATGGGCGTGCCGGCGTTACGGAGGGCGTGGGAAAGGATGACGGTATGGCGGCGCAGCCCCTTTGCGCTCGCCGTGCGGACATAGTCGCTCCTCAGGACTTCCAGCATCGTCGTGCGCGTCAAGCGCATGAGACCGGCGGAACCCGCAAGGCCGATCAGGAGCGCCGGCGGAAGAAAGAGCTTCAGGTTGTGCACGGGATCTTCATAGATCGGCACGTAGCCACCGACAGGCATCGAATAGTTCCAGAGATATAGCGGGATGATGATCAGCAGCGTGAGCAGGAAGTACTCAGGTATCGACGACAGCCCTACAGCACCGAATCTCACACCGTAGTCCAGCGGCCCGTTGCGGAACATGGCCGAAAGAATCCCGAACCCGACGCCGAAGATGGCCCCGAAGAACAGGCTCATCGTAATGATCTGGAAACTTGGTGGGAAGCGGCGCGCGAACTCGTCCTTAATCGGCTTTTCGCTCCGGAACTCGTTGCCGAAGTCGCCCCGCACGAGCTCACCAAGCCAGGTGCCGTACTGCTGCCAAACAGGATCGTTCAGGCCCCAATCCTCACGGATGCGGTCCAGCTGCTCGTCCGTTGCGCCCTGGCCCGCGATCGCCGCGGCGGGGTCCTGTCCGGGGAGGCCGCGCAACAGAAAGAACACAATCGCAGACACACCGAACAGAATGATCGGGAGCCACGCCAGCCGCCGGAGTGCATAGCGAGTCATACCCGAATTCTACGCCTCCTGGCGCCGGGTGTCGTCGTCCAGCCATGTCGTCCGATTGAACAGGCCATACGAGCCACGCCCTGTGACCGACCCCTTCACGTAATCGTACCGGCCACCGAAGTTAATGGCCGAAAGCACGTTGAACATCGGCGCCGATTTCCGCATGATCACCCGCTGCGCCTCAAGCACTTTCTCGACGCGCGCTTCTTCGTCCAACTCCTGGGCCGCCGCCAGCACCGCCGCATCGACGTCCGCATCCTGGTAGTCCATGAAGTTCGCCGGCCGGCCGGAGCTGGTGTCCGCGCCCATGTAGAACCGAAGCGGCAGGTCCACGTCTTCATATGGCAGGTGCTGGAAGCACGTCATCTGGAATTGGTGCTGGTTCAGCGTCTGCGTGAACCACTTCACCAGGTCCTCTTGCGTCAGTTTGACCTTCACGCCACCGCGCCCCAGTTGCTCCTTTAGCACCTGCGCAAGCTGGGAGTCTGTTGCGCGGTTGGAGTGCTTGATCTCGTACTCGCGATCGAAATCGAATGCCGCCGCTTCCAAAAGTTGCTTGGCGCCCGCCACGTCCGTCGTCCAGTAGTCGACCAGATCGGGGTCGTTCTCCGGCAGCTGGTATCGCTTGTGTGCAGGCGGAATGGGCGCTGCCTTTAAGCCGTCTCCCTCTTCAATCAGGAGGATCGCCTCATCCCTGTCGATGAGCTTATTGAACGCGCGCCGCACGCGGTCGTCATTGAACGGTGGCTCCATGTGGAGCATCAAGTTCAAGTAGTCCCGCGAGAGGTCGCTGCCGGTCACGACCTTCGAGCCGAGCTCGGTGACCGTGTCTTCCATCTGCTTTCGGCTCGTAAATCCGGCCGTGTCGGTTTCGCCCGCGCGGAAGGCCGCGTACCCGGCGTTGTCGTCCGTGATGAAGATGAAATCGACGCCGTTCAGATACGGCTGTCCCGTGATGTCTTTTCCATTCTGATAGGTGCGGAACTGCTGGAACTTGCGGAACTTGATGTTCGCGCCGTTGTCGTGGCTCTGAAGGTTCCAGTGCCCCGATCCGATCGCGTCCTTCAGCAGCAGGTCATCGTGATCGTGGAGTATCTCCTTCGGCAGGATGGACGTGAAGATGGGTGAGCCGGCGTTCGATGACGTGAACACCCACGCCCACGGAAAACGCTGCGTGATCCGCAGCGTCTTCTCATCCACGACCGTGATGTCCTCCATGACATCCTGAAGCCAGCTGTACCCGATCGGCGGCTCCTCTTTGAACCGCTTGAAACTTTCGACGACGTCCTCGGCTGTTACCTTGCGTCCGTTCGCCGGCTCCTTGTCGTGGAACGTCGCGTCGCCGATCGTCACGATCAGTTCCAATCCCTGATCGTCGGGCTGCTCGATCTTCGTCGCCAGGAACAGCTCCGTCACGCCGGTGTCCGTAGGCACGTACCACAGGTGGTCAAACACCGTGAAACCCAGCGTCAGTCCCTGCGCCAAAATCAGGATGCCAGGGCCAAACACGTTCATGCTGGGCAGAGCACCGGCCTGGCGCACCTTCAGGATGCCGCCCGGCTTTCCGGGTCCGTCCTGGTATCCGTCGTTTATTGTCGCGGTGGGCGGGACAACGGTGCCGTTCCCGCCGCCGTTCGTCTTCTTGTCGCTCTTGCACCCCACCAGCGCGATCGCGCCCAGCGCGGCCGTTCCCGCCACCGCGCCCGAAAGCGCCCGTCGTCGCGTCACCCGCTGGCGTCCCCAGTAGCGAAGCCCCAGATCTTGCTCGCCCATGCGTCCCGCCTCCTGGCCTAACGGCTCCAGTCCCATCGTCGGGGTTTCACTGAACGGTGTTCATTGTGCGGGCGCCCTGTCCCACTGTCAACAGTACGAAACAACCATCCGGAGAGTTGCAGCACACCGCAAGTCAACCGCATTTAGGGGCAGCCAAACAGCGTAAAACAACAGAGTTTACAAAGGGAACTGCACGCGGGCACCGCGAAGAGAGGCGCGCGCAACAACTGTAACGGCCTGACGGTGGCCGCATGGTGCTGGCCGCCTAGTGCTGGCCGCTGTCCTTTGGCGGCGTGTACGCCGTCAGCCCCAGCCGCCGCCGCAACAAGTATGCGCCGGTGCCCACCACGAACACCGTCGCCAGTACCGCTCCCAGCACCGAAAGCTGGATCGCCACCGTGTCGTCGTTTCCGGAGGAAGCGGCCCCGTCCTCCTGCGCGGACACGGCCGGCGCAGGCGCTTCGTGCGCCACACTCGCGGCATTCGCACCCCGCATCGGTGCGGCAGCCGCGACGGTCAGGACCAGTGCGATAAGCAGAAATCTCATCGGACGGCATGGTACCGGTGCTGTCCGTTAACGGCTACAGCCCCGCGGCTTATTGCCCCGCGGCTTATTGGCCCGCGCCTTATAAGCCCGCGTCCGCCGGTGGCGGCATCCCGCCCGGGATCTCGTGCACCGAAACCACGTTGAGCGTCCGGGGAAAGTGCACGATCTTGACGTACATCTCCGACTCCAGCAGGTGGTAGTCCAGGGGCTGCACCTTGAAGATCGCCCGCCCTATCTGGATGTAGAAGCTCTGCCACGCGATGACCAGATCCGCGCGCTGCCACTTCCGCAACACCACGCCCTCCGTCTCGGCAAGAGGCGAACCCAGGTCCCGCAGGTGCTGCCACACCTGGTAGGCCAGCAGCAGCCCCACGACGCCGACGATGGACACCGTCACGTACCCGATCCCGTGCACGCCTTCGCGGACCGCATAGGCCACCACCAGCGCGTCGGCGGCAAGCAGTACCGCATAGATCACCATGCTGCGGAACAGGGCGGAGCGGGCGGCTGGTTCGGGTTCGGCCACGGTCATTCGGGAAGCGGTGGTAGCTGGATCGTGTCGCCCGGCACCAGCGGGGCATCGTCCAGGGTCCAGCCGTTCAGGTTCGCGATGGCCCGCGCGTATGCGTCGATGTCATCGCCCGGCGCGATCGTCGCCTCCGCGATCCCGTACAGCGAATCGCCCTCCTGGACCACGTACTCGCGGAAGCCCACCGTGGGCTCCGCCGTCGCGGCGGTGTCGGGCGTTGGGGTCCCCGCGGCGTCGGTCTCGTTCACCTCCGGCGTCCCCGAAGACTGTGGCGGCTCGCTCACGCTGGAGGTCGCGCTCGGCGCCGCCCCGCCCGGCGGCGTGACCGTCGGCGTTACCTTCCCCACCGAAACCGTCGACGAACCCGACGACTCCCCCGGCGGCCGCACCAGCAGGAAGATCGCCACCGCCGTGCCGACCAGCATGAACAGCAGCGCGCCGCGATACAGGTTGAACGACGGCATCGCGCTGGACGGAGCCAGGCACTCCGCGCAGTAGGTGGCGTTGCCGTGGTCCGCACAGTAGGTCTTGGCGCAGCGCTTGCACGCGTTGATCGCCGCGTTGTCGCAGGAATAGCAGTTCATCGTGTTCCGCTAAGTGTACCGTGCCGCGTGACCGGACCAGCCCTGTTCCGACGCACAAGCACGCGAGGCTGGGTGCTGAAGGCTCGATGCCGGACTTCGTGTCCAGCCTCAAGCTTCCAGCATCCAGCCTCGCACCCGATTCTTTGGTACTCGACCTCTGATCTGAGC
Source organism: Chloroflexota bacterium (assembly GCA_016213125.1). Lineage (GTDB taxonomy): Bacteria > Chloroflexota > Dehalococcoidia > DSTF01 > JACRBR01 > JACRBR01. Next base: position 29,639 of record JACRBR010000010.1, read on the forward strand.
GGACCTACGTCAGTTCGACGGTCGCCCCGGCATCCTTCAGCTTCGCCGCCACCGCCTCGGCCTCCGCCTTCGCGATGCCTTCCTTCACAGTTGCCGGCGCTGACTCCACCAGATCCTTCGCTTCCTTCAGGCCCAGCGTCGTCACCTCGCGCACGGCCTTGATCACGTTGATCTTGTTCGCGCCCGCTTCCTTGATCACGACGTTGAACTCGGTCTTCTCTTCCTCAACTGCGGCCGGCGCGCCTGCCGCGGCCGGAGCCATCATCATCGCCGGCGCCGCAGCCGTGATCCCGAACTCGTCCTCGATCTTCTTGTTCAGATCGCGCAGCTCGATGATCGTCATGCCCTTGATGATGTCAAACGCCTCTTCAACCTTCGCCATGGTTCCTTCTCCTTCCAACCCTCTCCGGGTTCCGTTTCTCGTTTCCCGCTTCCCGGTTCTAACTTCCCGCTTCTAGCTGCCCCGCGCGCGCATCCACAAGCCGCGCGAACGACTGGATGCTGTCGTTCAGCAGCACCGCCAGCTGCTGCACCGGCTGCACGAACGCCCCGGCCAGCCTGCCGATCAGCTCCTCGCGGGATGGCAGCGACGCCAGGTCCGCGACGAGCTTCCCGTCGGAGATCGCGCCTTCCATGAACACCTTCTTCGGTGCGAAGGCGTTGCGCGCGCTCTTCTGGTAGTCCGCCACCGCCTTCGACGGCGCGACGATGTCCCCGAACCCGAAGATCACGAGCGACGGCCCCTCGGCCACCTGGCCCGCCGTCTCGATCCCCGCCTGCGACGCCGCGATCTGGAACAGCTTGTTCTTCACCACGCGCGCCTCGACGCCCGCGTCGCGGAGCGCCCGGCGCAGCGTCGTCAGCTCCTTCACCGTCAGACCACGGTACTCCGCGCCGATCATGATGGTCGACCGCTCGACCAGATCCTTCAGCTCGGCGACCGTCGCTTCCTTCTTCGCCGTTGGCATAGGCCCTTCCTTCCCGCAACAAACAGAAAACCCCTGCCAAAGACAGGGGCACACACGCGAGAGCTGCCGCGGACCTGCGGCCGTACGCTCTTCCATCGTATTGTGCTTCGGCAGGCTGTGATTAAGCCCCGGGGGCGCCTGCTGTCTTCAGCAAGGAGACTGTACCGGACTGATCGGCCCGCAGGCAACCGGCGTATCTGCCCCCATGGGCTCCGCTATACTGGCCGTCTCATGACCCGGACCACCAATGCCGGCATCCTGAACGTCACCGGATACGCCGGCGCCGAACTCGCCCGCCTGCTCTACGGCCACCCGCACGTGAACATCGTGGGCGTGACAGGCCGCTCCGCCGCGGGCAAGCGCCTTCCCGAGATCTTCCCGCACCTGTTCGCCCTCGATCTCCCTATCGCCGAATCTCTACCCGAGGGCTGCGACCTCGTCTTCAGCGCCCTGCCGCACGCCGCCGCCGCGGAGCAGCTTCTTCCTTATATAGAAGCGGGAATCCCCATCATCGACGTCAGCGCCGATTTCCGGCTCAAGGACGCCGCCGCGTACCAGGCCGCCTACAAGACCACGCATCCCGCCCCCCACCTGCTCCGGCAGGCCGTCTTCGGGATGCCGGAACTCCACAGGAACGACGTGCGCGACACCCGCCTGTGCGCCGTCCCGGGGTGCCACGCCTCCGGCGTCATCCTGGCCCTCGCCCCTCTGTTTGCCACGGGGATGATCGAGCCCGCCGTTGTCGCCGATACCAAGACCGGGCTCTCCGGCGCCGGCCGCGCCCTCGGCCTCAACGTACACTTCTCCGAGGCCGACGAGAACGTCGCCCCCTACGCTCTGGACGGCCACCGCCACGTCCCCGAGATGACCCAGGAGTTGGGCTTCGTCGCGCACGGCGAGTACGCGTCGCCCGCGCCCGCCGTCACCTTCGTCCCGCACTACATCCCTATGACCCGCGGGATCCTCTCGACCTGCTACGCCGACCTCCGCCCCGACATGCCCCTCGACCGCGCGGGCCTCATGGAGCTGTACCGCGAGTTCTACAAGGGCGCGCCGTGCGTGCACGTCTCTGACACGCCACCATCGACGAATGCCGGCGCCGGCAC
>JACRBR010000101.1 GCA_016213125.1 Chloroflexota bacterium
GCGGGGAGGCTATCAGGGAGCGTGCTGATGCCCGAAAACCCCGTGTTGATGTTGAAGTACGGGATCGACGCCGCCACGAGCAGCCCCGCGCACACCAGGAAGAACAGCGCCGGCTGGGCAATCACCGCACGGGCGATCCGGTCCCAGAAGCCCCCCGGGCGCTGCTCGTCGAAGCGCGCCTGGCTTCTCTGGACGAACGGGATGCGCCCCGCGTTGATCTTGTCCCCCAGCAGGCTGAGGACCGCGGGCAACAGCGTCAACGAAACGGCCACTGACATGATCACCACCAGGACCGATCCCGCGGCGATGCTGCGGAAGATCGTCTGCGGCACGATCAGCATGCCCAGCAGGGCGATGATCACGGTTACGCCGCTGAAGAACACCGTGCGGCTGGCCGTCGCGCCCGTGCGGGCGATGGCCTCCAGCTTGTCGAGGCCATGCGCGCGCTCCTCGCGGTACCGTGAGACCACGAACAGCGAGTAGTCGATGCCGACAGCCAGGCCGATCATCGTGATGACGTTCGTCATGAAGAACGAGAGCTGCCACTGCTGGCCGATGACCGCGCTCGCCCCAATCGCCAGCACGATGGAAACGATGGCGAGCACGATCGGGACGACGGACGCCGCCAGTGCGCCGAACACCAGCGCCAGGATGATCAGGGCGATCGGGATGCCGAACATCTCGCCCGTCTCGAGGTCGCGCTGGGCTGTCTCCTGGAAATCATCACCCATGCTCGCGAAGCCGGCGATGTGGACGCCGAAGTTGGCGTTGTCCTTCGCTCCATCCACGATGTCGAGGACCTCGCCGATGTTGTCGCTTGCGTCCTGCGCGGTGCCGGCCATCGCGACCGGAATAATCGTCGCGTGCCGGTCGCTCGAGACCATCGTCTCGTCCCCGGTCTGATAGTAGTTCTTTCCGCTGGCGACGATACCGGGACCTAGCGCATTGATGTCGGCGGCCAACTGTTCGACGAAGCCATGGAACACCGCATCATCGACCGTCGCGCTCTCGGACTCGACGATCACGATCTCGGTATCTCGCTGCGGGCCGCGCAGGCGCTGCTCGATCAGCGTGCGGGCCTGCTTCGATTCCGGGTTCGTCGTAACGTCTGCGTCCGTCGTGAGAGCGTCACCCAGCAGGCTCATCATGAGATAGACCGCCAAAGCGAAGAGGCCAATCCATCCTACGATCACATGCCAGGGCCGCCGCGCGCTTGCCCGCGCCATCCATTCAGTTGAGAAGAACCGCATCGTTCGTGAGAAGGGCCGCATCATTCGCTCCTTGATGTGGGATATGATCCAGTCTTGCAGCCCAAAGCTCCCGACCGCCATGATCTCGTGTTACGAAATTCGAAACACCAGACTCATGCCGCGAGCGAGTCCCTGATCACTACTGACATCAACTGGCAAGAGCATCACTGACATACGGCGTGATCACCTCGTGCGGTCCCACGAGCGAACTGTGATTCCCGAGTCCCGCATCACGCGCGACAACCCGCGACTCTTCCGCATATGGACGGCGCGGTACACTCCAGCTCGATGACCACCGCCCGCGCGTTCACTCCCCTCTCCGTCCTGCCCACTCCGCTCGACGAAGCCCCCCGGCTCTCCGCCGAACTGGGCGTTCGTCTGCTCGTGAAGCGTGATGACCTCACCGGCCTCGCCCTGGGCGGGAACAAGGCCCGCAAGCTCGACTATCTCCTGCGCGACGCCGTCGAAAAGGGCTGCGACACCGTTGTCACCACGGGCGGCCAGCAGTCGAACTTCTGCCGCATGACGGCCGCCGCCTGCGCGAAGCTCGGCCTGAAGTGCCACCTCGTCCTCGGCGGCAACGCCCCGCAGCATGACTCCGGCAACATCATCCTCGACCGCCTCTTTGGCGCCGAGATCACCTTCCTCGGCACCGAGGACTGGTCCGACCTCGAGACCGAGGTCAAACGCATCGCGGAGAAGATCGGCCCGTCCGCGTATCACATGCCCGTCGGAGGCGCGACGCCCGTTGGCGCCCTGGCCTACGTCCACGCCGCCGACGAACTGCTGTCACAGATGCCGCAGCCGCCCGACTGGATCGTCGTCGCCGATGGCAGCGGCGGCACACACGCCGGCCTGCTCGCCGGCCTCCCGCGGGAGGTGCGCGTTCTTGGCATCGACGTCTCGCGCCCGCCCACGCCGCTTGCCGTCAGCGTCCCGCGCCTCGCCACGAAGACAGCCGCGCTGGCCGGCCGTCCCGAGCCCGCGGGCGAGATGATCGTCGCCGACCATTGCGGCCCGAAGTACGCCTCCATCACCAACGAAGCCCGCGACGCCGTACGCCTCGCCGCGCGTACGGAGGCCCTGCTCCTCGATCCCGTCTACACCGGCAAGGCCATGGCCGGCCTCATCGCCGCCGTCAACCGCGGCCAGGTGAGCGGCACGGTGGTGTTCTGGCACACCGGCGGCGCCGTCGCCCTCTTCGCCGACGAATTCGCCGGGTTCTGAGCTACAGGAGCGCGATCGGGTTCACCGGCGAGCCCGTCCCGCCGATCACCACCAGCGGCGCGATCGTCACCATGAACTCCCACCGCCCCGCTCCCGAGCACGCCACCGCAAGCTCCTCGAAGTTTGCATTGTCCAGGAGCGGCAGGCCCATGTACGGGATAGCGATCGAGTGAATCGGCAACGCATGCGCGCGGTACTCCTCTTGTCCCGGCGCCTCCATCAGGTCCCATCCAAGTAGCGCCGCGTCGTGGCCGAACAGAAACTCCAGCGCTGAGGCGTGCAGCCCCGGCGCTTGCCAGGCCGGGCCGAATTCGGGATTCGCCGCCCAGAATGCGGGCGCCCCCATCCGCACCAGCACGGCGTCCCCCGCTTGAGGCTCGACGCCCTGCGCCTTCGCGATGTGCTCCAGCTCCCACCAGTGCACCGGCTCCTGTGCGGTCACGTAGTACACGCCGCGATGCCGCGCGACGTCGTACAGCACCCCTCGCGTCACGATGCCCTCGCGCCAGGCGTCGATTGCGTTTGCGCGTGCACCGTCGATGGTCACGTCCGACGAGGGGCGCCCCCCGTATAGCCGGCCGTCCTCGGTGAAGATGTGGCACAGCGCGTCGATGTGCGTATTCACGAAGCCGTGGTACGACACGCCGATGTAGTCCCCGCACCCACCACTGCCGATGTTCATCCGGTGCTCCGCCGGTTGCGTGTTCCTCGCACCAGGAAGGACGGCAGCGGTGGCCAGCGGATTGGCCAGTGAGATGCTCCGGCCCGCATTGACCAGAGCGGCGGCATGACGCCGGACCTCGGGCGTGATGTGGTTCAGGGTTCCGTAGCGGTCATGGGCATCCCACCGTCCCCAGTTGTTGAAGCGGTCCTTGTATGCCTGGTATTCGGCGGGGGTTGGGACGGTGCGGCTGCCCGGCATGGCGATCTCCTCGGAAAGGGAGGGTTCACACGGCGAGTCTTCGGGCGTACGATACTCCCGAACGCCCTGAAGTGACACGGAGGCAGCCCCGCATGTCACGCCCCGCAGTCGATGCGATGCTCTACCTCCTCGACCAGGCCTTTGAGGGCGACGACGAACACTCTCTGCTCGCGAACCTCCGCAACGTCCGCCCCCACGACTGGGCCTGGCGGCCGAACGGCGGTTCGCGCTCCATCCGGGCCATTGTCCGTCACGCGGGCTGGGCCAAGCGCATGTACAACGACCACGCCTTCGGCCCGGCGACGGCGAGCTGGGATGACCTGGCAAGCGTCGCCATGGACCTCGACGGCCGGCGGGACCCGGTCGGCGCCTACCGCCAATGGCTCAGCGAGGGCCAGCGCGCGCTGCGCGAGAGCCTCGCCGCGCTGACCGACGCCGACCTCCCGGGCATGCGAAGGACCCACTGGGGCGAGATGATGGAGACGCGCCGCATCATCGCCGTCATGATCGAACACGACCTCTACCACGCCGGCGAGGTCAACCACATCCGCGCCCTCTGCCAGTCCGACGGCACCTGGCCCGGCTCCACCCCCTAACCCCAGGGCCCCTGCCCCTTACCCCGCGGCCCTAACAACGTTCAGCCCCGCCCGCCGCCCGGCAGGCGGCAGGTTCTTGGGGCAGA
>JACRBR010000107.1 GCA_016213125.1 Chloroflexota bacterium
ATGGACGGATGACAACGCTGCTCATCGACAACTACGACAGCTTCACCTACAACCTCTACCAGTTCCTCTCCGAACTCGGCGCGGAGGTCGTGGTCAAACGCAACGACGAAATCACAATCGAGGAATGCCGCGCGCTCAACCCGGATCACGTGGTCATCTCGCCGGGACCCGGCAACCCGGACGATGCGGGCATCTCTCGGGACGTCATTCGCGAGTTCGCGGGCAAGGTGCCGGTCCTGGGCGTCTGCCTGGGGCACCAATGCATCTACGACGTCTATGGCGGGACGGTTACCGGCGCGGGCGAAATCAAGCACGGCAAACAGTCTGTCATCGAGCACGACGGCAAGGGCGTTTTCAAGAGCCTGCCGCCCGGTTTCCGTGCGGCCCGCTACCATTCCCTCGCAGGCACGCCGGAATCCCAGCCCGCTGCATTGGAGGTCACGGCGCGCTCTGAAAGCGGAATCATTATGGGAGTGCGGCACAAGGAGCTTACGGTGGAAGGCGTTCAGTTCCACCCCGAGTCCATCGCGACGGAGCACGGAAAAGACTTGTTGAAAAACTTCCTCGCCACGGAGGGCGGCAGATGGTGATGCAGGAAGCGATCAGAACGCTGATCGACACGCACAGGATTGAGGCGGCGGCGGCGGCCGAAGCAGTGGAAGCGATGATGACGGGCGAAGCCACGCCCGCCCAGATCGGTGCGTTCCTCGCACTCATGCGCGCCTTCGGGGAAACGCCGGAAGTCATCGCTGCTTGCCTGGACGTCACGCAGCGCCACGCCGAAGCGGTGCCGGTCGACAATGTCATCGACATCGTGGGCACGGGCGCGGATGGCATGGATACCGTGAACGTTTCCACCATGGCGGCGCTCGTCGTCGCTGGCGCAGGGGTACGGGTCGCCAAGCACGGTAACCGCGCAGCTTCGTCAAAGTGCGGCAGCGCGGATGTCCTCGAGGCGCTCGGAGCGAAGCTCGACATCGACGGCCATCAGGCTGCGCACGTGGTCGAGGGTTGCGGATTCGTTTTCCTGTTCGCTCAGAAATTTCACCCGGCGTTCCGGCACGTTGGCGGGCCGCGCCGGGAGATCGGCGGACGCACGATCTTCAACATCCTCGGTCCGCTCACGAATCCAGCGCGTCCCCGCGCGATGCTGGTTGGTGTGAGTATGGAGTCGCTGGGGCCGTTGATGGCAGAGGCGTTTCGCCTCCGCGGGCTGCAGCGCGCGATGATTGTGCATTCTACCGAAGGACTCGATGAGATTAGCCCGGCCGGTGCGACCCACGCCTGGATCCTCGACGATGGACAGGTCCGAAAACTCACGCTGACGCCAGCGGACTTCGGTCTCCCCGCGCATCCCATTGAGACCGTGGTCGGAGGCGACGCGCACCACAATGCAGGTGCGATCCACGCGGTCGTCGACGGCGCGGAGGGGCCCGTTACCGACTTCGTGCTCATGAACGCGTCGGCCGCACTGTTTGTCGCGGGCGCGGCTCCGGATTTCAAGGCGGGCGTGAAGCTGGCGCGCGAGTCCATCGCATCCGGCCGGGCGCGTGAGGTGCTGGATCACTACATCGCCCTCAGCAACGAGGTCGCCAGTGGCTGAATCGACGATCCTCGACACGATCGTCGCGCGTCGCCGCGAAGACGTCACAGCCGCCAAGGCGGCCCGGCCGCTGGCTGAACTCGAAGCGGCGCTGCCAACGGCACCCGCGGTCATCAGTTTCGAGAACCGATTGCGACGAGACACGCCGATGGCGGTCATCGCCGAGGTGAAGCGGGCATCACCCAGCAAAGGCGACATCGTAGCTGGGATGGACGCCGTGGCCCAGGCGATGAAGTACGCAACTGGCGGCGCCGCAGGCATTTCCGTCCTGACGGAGCCAACCTGGTTCAAGGGCACCCTGGCCGACATGGCGGGCGTGCGCGCGGCGGTCGAGGCTCTTGGCGAAGCACGCCCCGCCATCCTCCGCAAGGACTTCATCATCGACGAATACCAGGTTTTCGAAGCACGCGCCCACGGTGCCGACACAGTGCTGCTGATCGTCGCATCACTCGACGACGAACGGCTGGCTGCGCTGATGGCATGCTCCCGCTCGCTGGGCATGGAACCCCTTGTGGAAGTGAACAACGCGGCCGAGATGGATCGCGCACTGGCCGGCGGCGCTCGCGTAATCGGCGTGAACAACCGCGACCTCCGCAACTTCGATGTGGACCTCGGCACAACGGACCGGTTGGCCGGCATGGTGAGGGGAGATGTGCTGCTCGCCGCGCTTAGCGGCATCAATACGCGGGAGGATGTGGAACGGTTCCAGGCAGCCGGCGCGTGCGCCGTGTTGGTTGGTGAAGCGTTGATGGTTGCAGACGACCC
>JACRBR010000099.1 GCA_016213125.1 Chloroflexota bacterium
CGGTCGTCGGTCGATGGTAGATGGTCGCCGGTCAGTATCGCACAGGATGGATGCTGCGCTGACGCGCTGGCTCGCGGCTATCTTGCCGCTTCGACGCAGGTCACGCCCTCCGGCCCGACGACGGCCGAGTGCACGGTGGAGGGCTCGATGTCCAGCCGGTCGCCTGGATGGAGTTCGATCTCCTCCCCGGTGTCGGTCAGCCGGAACGTGATGGACCCGCGCAGGCAGAACAGCACCTTGTGGTATCCGTGGCTGTGGGCGCCGTATCGGTCGCCCGGGCCGTTCGACCAGCGGCCGGGGGTCAGCCGCTCCCTCCCGAATGCGGCCATCACGGCTGACTCGCTGAATTCTCCCGACAGCGGCGTAACCTTGGCGGCCATCTGGCAGATCCTATCGAGACTGCGCTTTCCAGCTACTTCCTGCGGCCTTCCCTGCGCTTGGGCCAAACGGCTCTGTGGCGGGAACGTCACGGTGCTATAGTAGAAGTTAATACTGTCGAAAGGGCGAACAACGTGCAGGCCACCCGTCAGGAAATCCTCGACTACCTGCGCCGCCGCGGTCACGGAACCGTGAAAGACCTCGGCGAGCACCTCGGGCTCACCTCTACAGGTATCCGCCAGCACCTCACCGTGCTCGAGCGGGATGGCCTCGTGGAGGCGAACGAGGAGCGCGGGCACGTCGGCCGGCCGGCGCTTGTGTACCGCCTCTCGCCGGAGGGCGATGGCCTCTACCCCAAGATGTATGACGATCTCGCGAACGCCCTCATCGAGGAGGCGCGCACGCTCCTGGGGCCGGAGGGCCTGCAGCAGCTAATGAAGAATGTCGCCGGGCGGTTCTCGGGCCAGCACACGCCCCGGATGGAGGGCAGGCCGCCCACCGAGCGGCTGGAGGAGACGGCCAAGATCATGACCGATCGAGGTAACGTCGTCGAGGCCGGCTGGGTCGGCGACGACTACCTCATCCGCAAGCACACCTGCCCGTACTGGAACGTCGCGACCAGGAACAGCGCCGTGTGCGCGCTGGATGTCGAGTTCGTGCGACAGCTCGCGGGGGCCGATGCGCGCCTCAGCTCGAGCCTGCTCCGCGGCGACGATTGCTGCACGTTCCGCGTGCGCCCGCGCTCCGTGATGGCATCCTCAAACGGGAATGGCCGCTAGGCGATACCGGTCCACACCGCGACAGCGAATCCAAACGCCAGCAGTGCCCCGAATAACATGTGCAGGCCCGCCGTCTGCGCCAGGACGGCGTTCAGTGCGCGCGGCGAGGTCTGGCTCATCTCGAACCGCACCAGGCGCACGGCGAGGGGTAGCGTGAGCAGCGTGACCAGCACCGGCCACGGCGCGGTTCCTGCAATCGCCATCACGATCACGACGGCGTATGCGCCCAGCGTCAGCGCGATGAACTCGTAGTCCGCCAGGGGCCGGCCCGCAAGCGCCGCCAGCGTCCACTTGTTGTTGCGCCGATCGTTTTCGATGTCGCGGACGTTGTTCGCGTGAAGGATCGCCGCCACCAGCAGGCCAATGGGCACGGACGCGACGAACGGCTCCCACGTGAACGTCTCTGTCTGCACGTAGTAGGCACCCATCACGATGACGGGGCCCATGAACACGAACACCACAGCCTCGCCCAGCCCTCGATACGCAAGCGAGAATGGCGATGCGGTGTAGAAGTACCCGGCGAGCACGCTGGCGACACCCAGGGCCAGCACCGGCCACCCCGCCATCGACGCGATCGTCAGCCCGATCGCCGCGCCGGCTGCAAACGCGACGGTGCCACCCAGCAGCACCGCCCGAGCGGACAGCATCCCTCGTTGAATCACCCCCGACTGGCCGAGCGACGCGACGTTATCGGTGCCCTTTACGTGGTCGAAGTAGTCGTTCACCAGGTTCGTGCCGGCGTGGATGGCCACGGAACCGAACAGCGCCAGCACGAAGAGCAGTGCGTGGAACTCCTCCTGCGCCGCAATCGCGGTGCCGACGAGCACCGGGATGACGGACGCGGTGAACGAGACGGGTCGGAGGGCGGCGAACCACGTGCGAACCATTGGCATTACCGCATGCTAGGGTGGGCGCGAGTCGGCGGCAACACGTCGAAATGCGGAGCGGGCATATGACGGTCGCGCGACATAAGTGCAACCCGACCTGAATTCGGGCAGACACACCTGCTTGCGCGCCGCTTCACGCGTATAATGGCCCGAAGCCATGGGCGGCCCGCGGCTGGGACAGCATTCATCCTCCGAGAATTCGTGCAGCAGCGCGCCGATACGTCCGGCGGAGCGCGTTGCAGGATGCCGCGGGGGTACACGAGGGCATTGGGACGTGGCGCGCCGGGATCGTGCGCGTACGGAGGGGCATGGCGGCCAAGACGTGGGTGGGTCGTTTCTGCGTGACCGATGGTCATGTGGA
>JACRBR010000100.1 GCA_016213125.1 Chloroflexota bacterium
GACGCCGCGGTGGCCATCGCGGCAGTCGTAGAGGAGGTGGCAAAGCGATGAGCGACATCAGCGGCCCTGTCCACCTGATCGGCGTCGGCGGAATTCACATGTCCGCCATCGCCCTCCTGCTGCTTGAAAAAGGCGTGGCCGTGACAGGCAGCGACCTTCGCCGCTCCGAACTGACTGAAAAGGTCGAGCGCGCCGGCGGGCGCGTCGCCGAAGGACACTCAGCCACAAACCTCGGCAATCCCGCGCTCGTCGTGACTACGGCAGCCGCCAATGATGAGAACCCCGAGATCGTCGAAGCCCGCCGCCGCGGCATTCCGGTCATCCTCCGCGCCGAAATGGTCGCCCGCCTCATGGAAGGCAAACGCGTCATCGCCGTCACCGGTGCGCACGGCAAGACGACGACCAGCAGCCTCATAGCCTTCATCCTCCGTAAAGCCGGCCGCAACCCCATGTACCTGCTCGGCGGCGAAAGCATCGACCTCGACGGCCACGCGGCGTGGGGCGGCGGTGACGTCTGCGTCGTCGAAGCTGACGAATACAAGCGCGCCTTCCATGAATATCGCCCCCAGGTCGCGGTCATCACCAACGTGGAGCCGGACCACCTGGACTACTACGGCACGGAAGCCGCCTACCACGAAGCGTTCGCCCACTTCGCCAGCCTTGTCCAGCCTGGCGGCCTCCTCTTGGTCTGCGCCGACGATCCCGGTTCCGCGCGCCTCAACAAAGCTGCAAAGTCCGCCCGCAACCAGACGTACGGTACAACCGGCGGCAGCGACTGGGCCGCGACAGTTATCGAGAAGGACGCCCGCGGCGCGACCTTCATCGTCTCAGCAGCCGAAGACGTGCTGGGCGAACTCCGCGTGCCGTTCCCGGGCGACCACTTCATCCGCAACGCCCTCGCGGCAACCGCCGTGTGTCTCCAGGAAGGCGTCAACCTCGACACAATCCGGGGCGCTCTGGCGAAAGTCCATGGGGCCCACCGCCGCTTCGAAACCGTCGGCGAAGCCCACGGCATCCTCGTCATGGACGACTACGCCCACCACCCGACGGAGGTCCGTAGCACCATCGCCACCGCCCGCGCCGCCTTCCCCGAACGCAGGCTGATCGTGGTCTACCAACCACACACCTACACCCGCATCGCCTACCTCTGGGATGAGTGGACGCGCTGCTGGGATGGCATCGAAGAACTCATCGTCCTCGAAACGTACGCCGCCCGCGAAACACCGCTCGAAGGCAAGAGCGCGAAGGACCTCGCTGACGCGATCACCGGCCCCTCGGCCCGCTACGCACGCACATTCGACGACGCAGCCGGCCAGGCCGTCGCCCTCGCACACCCCGGCGATGTGATCTTCACCATGGGCGCGGGCGACGTGATCGAAGTCGGTCCGAAGATCCTGGAGCGGCTTTCATGAGCGCCATCGACACCCTCGCCACCGCCCTCGCTGTCCACGGCGAACTACGCCGGGACGAGCCGCTCGCCCGCCACACGACATTCGGCATCGGCGGCCCGGCGGACATCTTCCTTACCGTACGCGACGCCGCCGGGTTGGCCATCGCAACCAACGCAGCACACGACGCGGACGTCCCGCTCTTCGTCCTCGGCAGCGGCAGCAACATCCTCGTCGCAGACGCCGGAATTCGCGGCCTCACGGTTGATAACCGCGCCCGTGCCGAGGCAGCTGACTCGACAGGGCTGAACTACACGCTCGAAAGTGGCACGAGCTTCGCCGCCTTCGCCCGCAAGATGTGCCGCCTCGGCCTCGACGGACTTGCCTGGGCAGTGGGCATCCCTGGCACGTTGGGCGGCGCGTGCGTCTACAACGCCGGGGCTTACGGCGGCTGCCTCGCCGACGTGCTCACTCGCGTGCGGCTGCAGGAACCCGGCGGCGGCGACTCATGGGTCGCCGCCCGGGACCTCGGCCTCGTCTATCGCGGCAGCGCTTTCACCCGCGGCCAGTTCGGCGGGAAGACCGTCCTCGAAGCCGAGGTCCGGCTCACGCCCGGTGACTCCAGGACACTCTTGGACCAGGCCGCGACGTACGACGAGAAACGCCTCACGGCCCAGCCACGTGGCCGCAACGCCGGTTCCACCTTCAAGAACCCGCCTGACCACCCCGCCTGGAAGCTCATCGACGAGGTCGGCATGCGTGGGGCAACGCGAGGCGATGCCGCCGTCAGCGACCGGCACTGCAACTTCTTCGTCAACTACGGCAACGCGAAAGCCGCCGACGTGGCCTGGCTCATCGCCGAAGCGCAGCGCCGCGTCAAAGGACAGTTCGGCATCCAACTCGAACGCGAAGTCGAATTCGTGGGGGCGTGGTGATGGCCAGGCAGCGCGTTGCAGTCCTCTTCGGTGGCCGCTCCGGCGAACATGAAGTCAGCGTGGTAAGTGCGCGCAGCGTTATGTCCGCTCTCGACCCTGCCCGGTGGGAAGTCGTGCCGATCGCCATCACCCGCAAGGGCGCTTGGCTCAGTCCGGACCAGTCGACCGCTGCGTTCGACCCCGGGGTCGCCCGCTTTGACGGCGAAATCGGCGACTCCGTCCTCCGCAGTCGCGAGGCCCTGGACGCACTCGCCTCCTGCCACATCACCTTCCCCCTCGTTCACGGCACCTACGGCGAAGACGGCACTCTCCAGGGCTTCCTCGAAATCGCTGGCGTCCCCTACGCCGGCTGCGGCGTCGCCGCCAGCGCGATCGGCATGGACAAAGCCCTGATGAA
>JACRBR010000098.1 GCA_016213125.1 Chloroflexota bacterium
TCGTCCGCCGGCCCGTACCCGAATTTGATGTTGTTCGCCGGGTTCTGCCGGAAGAACAGCCACCGCATCACGTCCACGCCCATGTTGTCGGCCGCGTCCTCGAACCAGATCGCGTTCCCCTTGCTCTTGTGCATCTCCTCGCCGCGCTCGTCCCGCACCATCGCGTGACCCAGCACCGTGCGGAACGGCGGCTTGGTCTCCAGCGCCGTCGACATCGTCAGCAGGCTGTAGAACCAGTTCCGGAACTGCCCCGGAAACGCCTCCGTGATGAACGCCGCCGGAAACCACTCCTCCCAGTACGACATCCCGTCCTCCTCCCCCTCTCCACGTCGTGGAGAGGGGGCCGGGGGGTGAGGTGTCCCGATGTACTCGCGATACCGCAGCGTCGAGAACGGCACGATCCCCGCGTCCAGCCATGGGTTCCCCACGTCCGGGATCCGCGACACCACCGCCCCGCACTTCGAGCATGCGATCTTCACGTGGTCGATCCACGGCTTGTGCGGCGAATGCCCCGCGAACTGCTCCCACCCCTCCACCGCCCGCGACTCCAGCTCCCGCTCGCTCCCGATGACCTCGAACGTCCCGCACGCCTCGCAGTCGTAGATCGGCAGCGCCAGCCCGTAGTAGCGCTTCTTCGAGATCATCCAGTCGTCCATGTTCTTCAGCCAGTCCAGCTCCCGCGCCAGGCCGAAGTCCGGGATCCACCGGATCTGCCGCGTCACCTCCGCGATCTGGTGCCGCAGCTCGTCCATGCTGATGAACCACTCGTACTACAGGCGGAAGATCAGATCCGTCCCGCACCGCCAGCAGTGCGGGTACCGGTGCGCGTACTGCTGCTTCCGATACATGAACCGCTTGTCGCGTAGCTGTTCGAAGATCGCGTCGCGCGTGGCATCGTCCGACACGCTCTTCCCCGAAAGCGCTCCGAACCCGTCGAGGTACACCCACTCGTCGTCGACCGGCGCGATCACCGCCAGCCCGAACTCCTTCCCCAGCCCGAAGTCCTCTTTCCCGCACCCCGGCGCGATGTGCACGATGCCCGTGCCCTCCGCGTCCGACACCTCTTTCCACGCGATCACCCGGTGCGTGATCCCCTGCGCCACCGGCAGCTCGTCGAACGGCCCTCGGTACGTCAGCCCCACCAGCTCCGTCCCCAGCACCTCCCCCACCACCTCATACCCCGGCTTCAGCGCCGACTTCGCCGCCCCCTTCGAGACGTACAGGGTCTCCGCGACGTACCTCCCCTTCTCCCCTTCCTGCGAGAGGGGGTCGGGGGGTGAGGGCCGCACCTTCAGATACGTCAGCTCCGGGTGCACCGCCGCCGCCACGTTCCCCGGCAGCGTCCACGGCGTCGTCGTCCACACCAGCAGGTACTCCCCCGGCCCCTCCAGCAGCGGGAACTTCACGTACACGCTCGCGTGCGTGACCTCGATGTACCCCTCGGTCACGATCTCGTGCTCCGAAAGCCCCGTCGCACACCGAGGGCACCACGGCATCACGTCGTTGCCCTTGTACACCCACCCGCGCTCGAAGCACGTCTTCAGGAAGTGCCAGATCGTGTAGTTGTTCTCGTCGCTGTTCGTGTAGTAGCTGTTGTCCCAATCCATCCAGTACCCCAGCCGGATCGACTGCTCGGTCTGGATCGCCGCGAACTTCTGCACGCGCGCCTTGCACTCGTCGACGAACTTGCCGACGCCGTACGCCGCGATGTCCTTCTTCGACTTGAACCCGTGCTCCTTCTCGACCTCCACCTCGATCCACAGCCCCTGGCAGTCGAACCCGTTCTGGTACCGCTGCTTCTCCCCCAGCATTGTGTGGAAGCGCTGATACATGTCCTTGTAGCTGCGGCCCCACGCGTGGTGTACCCCCATCGGATTGTTCGCCGTGATCGGCCCGTCGATGAACGACCACCGCCGCTCCGACCCCTCGTTCCGCCGCAGGTACTTCCCGATCATCCCCCGCGCGCGCCACCACTCCAGCGTCCGCTTCTCCATCTCCACAAACGAAGGCCGCGTACTCACGGGTTCGAACGCCATCGCTCTCTCCTCTTCCATAGACCAGCACCGCGCGGGCATTTCCCGCCGTAGCGCGGGCTTTTCAGCCCGCGCGGTCCTCGCCTCGTTTATCACGGGCCATCAAGCCCACCAACTCACCATTCTTCACCGCGCGGTCCACCAGTTCCGTAGGGCGGGCTTTTCAGCCCGCGCGGTCTCCGCACCAACGCACAAAACACAAAGCCCGTCCCCAAAAGGGACGGGCTCAACAAAGCTCCCGCGGTACCACCCCGATTGGCCGCACACATCGCGACCCACTCACCGGGCGCCCGCTAACAAGCGCACACGCCCTGCCCCGATAACGGTGGGCCTCCGGATCCAGCTAATTGCGCGTCATCGACGGCGTTCGCACGGACCGGCTCAGGAGTGATCTTCCGCCGAAACGCCCGCACCCGGCTTCCACCATCCCGGGCTCGCTATGCGGCGTCGCTCTGCGTACTCGTCTCCCTCGTCGCCTTGTCCGGCAAGTATAGGGTCGCCGTACCCGCCCGCCAAATCAGGGAACCTCCGCACGCCCAACACCTGCCGTTCGGCGGCATCCCCGCCCGTCACCCGGCGCTACGATCGATCCGGCGACAAGAACCACACCGCACGCGAGAGGAGAACCGCCATGGCGAACCCCGTCGTCCACTGGGAGATCGGCGCCAAAGACGCCGCGAAGCTCAACGACTTCTACACCAGCCTCTTCGGCTGGACCATCGACACCAGTATGCCCGGCTACGGCCTCGTCGCCTCCACCGAAGAGGGCACCGGCATTGGCGGCACCGGCATTGGCGGCGGCATCCTCCAGGCCCAGGCCGATATGCCCGGGTACGTCACCTTCTACGTCGCCGTCGACGACCTCGCCGCATCGCTCGCCCGCGCCGAGACCCTCGGCGGCAAGACCATCGTCCCGCCCACCCCCATCCCCACCGTCGGCGCATTCGCCATGTTCGAAGACCCCGAAGGCCACATGATCGGCCTCCTCAAACAGCAGCCCTGACTTCCGAGCGAAGTCAGCGCCACCCGTCTCACGGGTACATCGCCAGCGTCGCGCCGAACATCGGATCCGGCCCAACCTCCATCGCGGTCCGGATGACGGCCGTTCGCAGCCCATCCAGGTCGCCGGCGGCGTAGCCCAGAAGCCGGAGCATCCCCTCGTCCGAAAACGACGACGTGACGGTAGCGTCCCAGCTCACGACGCTGCCCGCCCCTCGCCGCACGAAGGCGTCTGCCAGGACCGGCGTGGCGAGTCCGTCGCACCCCATCATCATCACAAGGCTCTTGTCGAATCGGCCTTCCATCTCCCGTGCGATGAACCTGGCGTCGAGCGAGAAGAAACGGTCCGACGGAGCAACCGAGTTAGCGGCAACGCTCAGCCTGCCGTCCCGCTGATGCTCGACGTATTTCGTTGTACTGTATGGCTCATTCGTAAAGAGCGCGACTCCTCGAAAGGATTGGTTATTCGCGGCTTCGCTGCTCGTGCCGAACGACGCGATGTGCGTCCTCAGCACGATGAGGTCGTATCCCTTCTCGGGAAGATGACGGTAGAAGTCGACGGTGACCTCCTCCGGCGTCACGTACTCCACGTCGTATCCGGCCAGCTCCAGGATATCGCCGGCCCGCGCGACGACATCCTCCGATCCGGCCACGGTTCCGATCTGGTCCACAATAACGGCGGAAGGCCCCTCGTCATCGCGCGAGAACCAGTACGCGAGGACGGCGCCACCAGCGAGCATGCCAGCGAGCGCGAGGCTCGCCAAGACGGCCAGAGGCCGCCTGGCGTTGAACCTCGACGTTGACGCTGATCGCCGCTTGCCCGCAGGCACTCTCGCCTCGATCTCTAGTCCACTCGCCTCGACCCGATCCTGCGGAACACCACGAATGCCGCCGCGATGACGATGAGCACCGCGAGCGCGCCCGCACCCAACGCCTCACGCCACGGCGCTGCGGACGTTTCGTCCACTGCGCCAGACAGCGCGGAGAGATCCGGATCCTCGGCCACGCCACCGGTGGACAGGATTGAGATCGTCGGATTGAACGTGCATGAGGACTGCGTGGTCGTCAATACGCACGCATTCACCTGGAGCAGCAAGCCATATCTCGGTGCTGCCATCGGCGCGCCGAGGGTGACCGTGAGCGTCGGCCCAACCGCAACGGCACCTAGCCCGGGGACCGCGAAGTCGGTTACCGCGGCAGCGAAGTCCGCCGCGAAAGCGTCGGCGGGCGAGCCTGCAGCCAGCCCTGGGCGGAGGGAGACCAGACTGGAGTACGCCCCGTCGTTAAAATACCTGGCCGTGACCGCGTAGGGTACGAGGGGGCCGGGATCCGCAACACCAGCAAACCCGTACGTCTGGTGGTCAATCAGCCGGTGGCTCACCGGCGTCGCCTGGCAGGGCACTACCCCTGGGCCAGAAATAAACCAGCTCAGTTGATCGCCCGGAGTGACGAAGCCGTCCCCGTTGAGGTCCGCTGCCGCTGGGGCTGGAAACACACCGAGGTAGCTGACGAGAATCGATAGGTCCTCGTGATTCACCACTGCGTCGCCATTGATATCCTTACAGCCCCCGATCGCGAAGGCCTGCTTCCCGCCTGCGGCGGGCATCACGGCAAACGCGACAACGGCCAGCGCCGCTCCAAGTGCAAGTGCGCGTCGAATCATTTCAACCTCCTGCCAGCGGGCGACTCAAGCCGCAAGGAACCCTTCCACACGTGGACAAGGGGGCAGACCGCCCGCCGGCGCTGAGCGCCCGTCCCGTGGTGTCTTGCAGGGCGAGCCAGTTTGCTCGCTTTGGTGGTGGCGCCGATTATCCACGCCGAACCGCAAACCGTCAAGATGCGCTCCGGCACTATTTCGCACCGCTTTGAGGGAGCGCTTATTACCCTTGGGCCCCTGGCGGAGCAATTGGACGACACCAGCATGCCCGGCTACGGCCTTGTCGCCTCCGTCGACAGCGGAACCGGCGGCACCGGCATCGGCGTCGGCATCCTCCAGACCCAGGCCGATATGCCCGGCTATGTCACCTTCTACGTCGCCGTCGACGACCTCGCCGCATCGCTCGCCCGCGCCGAGACCCTCGGCGGCAAGACCATCGTCCCGCCCACCCCCATCCCCAACGTCGGCGCCTTCGCCATGTTCGAAGACCCCGAAGGCCACATGATCGGCCTCCTCAAACAGCAGCCCTGACTTCCGAGCGAAGTCAGCGCCACCCGTCTCACGGGTACA
>JACRBR010000002.1 GCA_016213125.1 Chloroflexota bacterium
AAGCACGTCAGGGTGCCCGGCGAACACCTCACCGCCGTCGGCCAGCCGCAATTCCGCAAGGCCATCGTCGACTTCCTCGCCGAACACTCCCCCGTCCCGCCTGCCTGAACTGCATGCGTATCGAGCCCCGCCCCGTACGGGCGCGTCGCCGACGCGCCCCATTGCATCCATGGTCGGTCACACAGGCGAGCATCCCCATAAACCCCGCCCGCCAAACCGGCCCTGAGCTGCATGGACATGACTCCGGCGCCGTACGGGCGCGTCGCCGACGCGCCCTATTGCATTAAGGATCGGTCCCGTCGCCGAGCAACTCCATAAATCCCGCCCGCCTACCCCTCCCGACCGCCGCATACAATACGAGCATGGCCATCGCCCCCTCCTCCTCCGTAGATGCCGAGGTCGAGGCGCTCATCGCTCGCTCGCACGCCCTGGGCGCTGATCCCCGCGTCACCAACTTCGCCGGCGGCAACACCTCCGTGAAGCTCCCCGGCGTCGATCCCGCGACCGGCGAGCTCGTCACGCTCCTCTACATCAAGGGCAGCGGCGGCGATCTCGGCACCCTCACTCGCCCCGGCCTCGCCGTCCTGAACCTCGACCGCATCCTCGCGTCGCGCGGCCGGTACCGCGGCGTCGCCTACGAGGACGAGATGTTCCCCCTCCTCGAGCATCACTGCTGCTTCGGCCCGCAGACTGCCGCTCCGTCGATCGACACCGCCTCCCACGCCTTCGTCCCCGCCCGCCACGTCGACCACGTCCACCCCGACGCCATCATCGCCTTCGCGACAGCCGCCGACGGCGAGCGCCTCACGCGCGAGTGCTTCGGCGGCGAGGTCGCCTGGATCCCGTGGCAGCGCCCCGGCTTCGAGCTCGCGATGATGATGGAAGCCGCACACCGCCCCGGCGTGAAGGGCATGGTGCTGGGCGGCCACGGCCTCTCGTCTTGGGCCGACACCTCAGACGACTGCCACCGCACCACCCTCGAGATCATCGCGCGCGCCGAGCGCTTCATCGTCGAGCGCGGGCGCCCCGATCCCCTCGGGGCCGTCGTTCCCGGCCGCGAGCCGTTGCCGCCGGCCGAACGCCGCCGTCTCGCCGCCGATCTCGCGCCCCTGATCCGCGGCCTCTGCTCGACGGACAAGCACGTCGTCGGCCACTTCGACGACTCCGATGCCGTCCTCGATTTCATCGCCCGCGAGAAGGCGCCTGCCCTCTCCCGCAAGGGCACCTCCTGCCCCGACCACTTCCTCCGCACGAAGATCCGCCCCCTCTTCCTCGACCTGCCGCCTTCGTCGTCGCGCGACGCCATCGCCGCCCGCCTCCGCGAACTCCACGCCGAATACCGCGACGAATACGCCGCCTACTACGCACGCCACGCCACCCCCGACTCGCCCGCCATGCGCGGCGCTGACCCCGCCATCGTCCTCGTGCCCGGCGTCGGCATGTTCTCCTACGGCGCCGATGCCCAGACCGCCCGCGTCTCCGGCGAGTTCTACGTGAACGCGATCGACGTCATGCGCGGCGCCGAGGCCCTCTCCACCTACGAGCCCATCCCCGAGTCCGAGAAGTTCCGCGTCGAGTACTGGTCGCTAGAGGAGGCGAAGCTCCGCCGCCGCCCGCCCGCGAAGCCGCTGACCGGCAAGGTCGCGCTCGTCACCGGTGCCGCCTCCGGCATCGGCCGCGCCATCGCCGAGCGCCTCGCCGCGGAAGGCGCAGCCGTCGTCATCGCCGATCTCGATGCCGCCGGTGCTGCAAAGGTTGCCGACCAACTCGGTGGCCGCGACCGCGCGACCGGCCTCCTCGTCGACGTCCGCGACGAGAACGCTGTCGACGAAGCGATGCGCTTCGCCTGCCTGGCCTACGGCGGCGTCGACATCGTCGTGAACAACGCCGGCCTCTCGCAGTCCGCCCCGCTGATCGAGACCACGGTCGAGTCGTGGGACCTGCAGCACCGCGTGATGGCTCGCGGCTCTTTCCTCGTCAGCCGCGCCGCCGCCCGCGTGATGATCGAGCAGGGTCGTGGCGGCGATCTTGTGTACGTCGTCTCGAAGAACGCCGTCTTCGCCGGCCCGAACAACGTCGCGTACGGCGCCGCCAAGGCCGACCAGGCGCACCAGGTCCGCCTGCTGGCCGCCGAGCTGGGCGAGCACCGCATCCGCGTGAACGGCGTGAACCCCGACGCCGTCGTCCGCGGCTCCGGCATCTTCGCCGGCGACTGGGGCGACCAGCGCGCCGCCGTCTACGGCGTCCCGCGCGAGGACCTCGGGCGCTTCTACGCCGAGCGCACCCTCCTGAAGCAGGAGGTCCTCCCCGAGCACATCGCCGCCGCCGTCTACACCCTCGTCTCCGGCGCCCTCCGCCTCACAACCGGCACCATCATCCCCGTAGACGGCGGCGTGCCCGGCGCGTTCCTGCGCTAGCGTCCGCGTGTACTACATTGTGATACAATCTCCTCGATGGTTATCGTCCGGCATCTGGAGTGGGATGATTGGAATGAGAACCACATAGCACGGCACGGACTCACGCGCGACGATGTCGAAGAGGTCTGCCACGGCAACCCGGCCGAAGACGAGACGTACGATGACCGGCTGCGCCTTATTGGCCCGAATGCCGAAGGCAACCTGCTGACCGTCATCCTCGCGCCAAAGCCAGGGCCGGGGGTGTTCTACGTCGTGACGGCGAGACCCGCGGCAAGGAAGGAACGCCGCCTGTATCGCGAACGCATGGGAGAAGGATGATGCCGGAAACAAACAAGTCGTCGAGACGCATCCCCAAGTTCAAGAGCATTCAGGACGAAGCCGAGTTCTGGGATACCCACGACACGGGCGACTTCGCGGATGAGTTTCGTCCCGTGAAGGTCAAGTTCGCCAAGAACCTCTCCGAGGCCCTCAGCATCAGGCTCGACACGAAAACCCTCAACGATCTCCGCAAGCAGGCCGCGAAGAAGGGCATCGGCCCCACAACCCTCGCGCGCATGTGGATCCTCGAACACCTGGAGTCCGCACGCGCTCAGCAGCCGCGCCCGAAGGCAAGCAAGGCGAGCTGACGTGCGCACGAAGGTTCGATCCTTTCGACAGCGGCGTACCAGGGGCGTTCCTGCGTTGGGATGGCTAGGCTTACCGCGGGTAGGCGTCTTATTCACTCTGGGGCTGATGCTCTTGCCCGCGTGTGACTGGTCAGAATCCAAGATGTGGGATGGGCCCTCCGAAACGACGATTGAGTCGCTCGACTCGCCGCACGAGATCGAGGCCGCCGGCGGCACGACTGGGTGCGCAGACTCGCCAATCGAATCGATACTTCACGAAAGAGACCTGCCGCTCGCTCTGAAGGAGACCAAGGGTGAGGTGGCAGACGTCTTCCTCGGCGCAGAGAAGTTTGAGGATGGCGATCTGGAACCACCAAATGTCACCGAGACAGGCCACACCTTGGACGGGCTAAAGCTTTGGCAGTGGAAGCCTCTCGCCCTGGGTCAGGGATATGCCTACTTGGTATCTGGTCAAGACGGAAGCAACCCGGTTGTGTATGCAATAAGCAGGTGCGGAGAGCGATGATCCCACACGACCGCATCGAAGACGAGAACACCACCCGCGCCCGCACCCACGCGCGCGATCTCGTCCATGCCCGCGAGTTCATAGCCCGCACCAACACCGACCCCGAAGCCGTCATCGCCGAGGTCGCGCGCTTCTCCGCCGCCGCGCCGTCGTGGGCGCTCGGCACCGGCGGCACACGCTTCGGCCGGTTCCCCATCGGCGGCGAGCCCCGCACCACCGAGGAGAAGGTCGACGACGTCGCCGCCATCAACGCCCTCACCGGCGCCAACCGCTCGATCTCCCTCCACGTCCCCTGGGACGACCCCGCCGACCCCGAAGCCCTCCGCCAGTACGCCGTCGAGCGCGGCATCGCCTTCGACGCGATGAACAGCAACACCTTCCAGGACAACCCCAGCACCACGCGCGACGGCGCAGTCTCCTACAAGTTCGGTAGCCTCTGCCACAGTGACGTCGCCGTCCGCGACGCCGCCGTCCAGCACAACCTCGAGTGCATCGACCTGGGCGTGCGGCTCGGCTCGAAGACCATCACCGTCTGGCTCGCCGACGGCACCAGCTTCCCGGGGCAGGCGAACTTCCGCGCGCAGTTCGAGCGCGTCCTCGACGGCCTCCGCCGCATCTACGCACACCTGCCCGCCGACTGGCGCATGTTCACCGAGCACAAGCCGTACGAGCCGCAGTTCTACTCCTCCGTCGTCAACGATTGGGGCTCGTCACTGCTGCTCGCGCAGGGCACCGGCGACCGCGCGCTCTGCCTCGTCGACCTCGGCCACCATCTGCCCAACGCCAACATCGAGCAGATCGTCTCGCGCCTCGCGATGGCCGGCCGCCTCGGCGGCTTCCACTTCAACGACAGCAAGTACGGCGACGACGACCTCACCACCGGCAGCATCAAGCCCTACCAGCTCTTCCTCATCTTCCTCGAGCTCCTGGACGCCGGAAACGGCCGCATGCCGCCGCTCGCCTACATGATCGACCAGAGCAACAACCTCAAGGACCCGCTCGAGGACCTGATGCAGGCCACCGACGCCATGCAGGTCGCCCTCGCCCAGGCGCTCCTCGTCGACCAGCAGGCCCTCCGCGGCGCGCAGGACGCCAACGATCCCGCGCTCGCGCAGGAGATCCTGCACCGCGCCTACCGCACCGACGTCCGCCCGCTCGTCGCCGAGGCCCGCCGGCGCAACAACGCTGCCCTCGACCCCATCGCCACCTACCGCGCCCTCAACTCCCGCACAGAAAAGATCCGCCAACGCGGCCTGAACGCCGTCGCCACCGGCATCTGACGTGGCACAGTCGTCCCCGGCTGTGCCGTGTAGGGGCACGCTGCGGCGTGCCCTTCCGCGACCATCGCCGTATGTCGCGACAATGGCATGAATGTCATCCTGAGCGCAGCGAAGGATCTTCTTCGATTCACGTTTCTGCCGCATCTTGTCTGCGCTCCATCAACCGCCGAGCCCATCTGTGAAATCTGTGGTTCCGTCCCCTCCCATCAGTGAAAATCAGTGAGAATCTGTGGTTCCTAAGAGAAGGAGGGCGACGTGCCAGAACAGCCGCTAACAGGAAAAGTCGCGCTCGTCACCGGTGGCAGCCGCGGCCTCGGCCGCGAGATGGTCCTCGGCTTCGCCCGCGCCGGCGCCGACGTCATCATCGCCAGCCGCAAGCTCGACGCCTGCGAGGCACTCGCCCGTGAGGTCGAGGCCGAGACCGGCCGCCAGGCGCTGCCGTACGCCTGCCACGTCGGCCACTGGGCCGAGCTCGATGCGCTCGTCGAGGCTGCCTACGCCCGCTTCGGACACGTCGACGTGCTCGTGAACAACGCCGGCATGTCGCCCGTCTACCCGCGCGTCGTCGACGTCACCGAGGAGCTCTACGACAAGGTGCTCGACGTCAACCTCAAGGGCCCGTTCCGGCTGATGGCGCTCGTCGGCACGCGCATGGCCGCCGGCGACGGCGGCTCCATCATCAACATCAGCAGCACCGCCGCCATCCACCCCGGGCCCGCCACCATCCCCTCCTCCGCCGCGAAGGCGGGCGTGAACGCCAGGACCGAAGCGGTGGCGCAG
>JACRBR010000102.1 GCA_016213125.1 Chloroflexota bacterium
GCCGTCCTGGTGGCAAATGCCGGCCGGGAAGCTTGCACCTATCCGGGCGGGTGCGATCCTTACACCCACCACGGAGGTGCATCATGGTCAGTCCCACGACGGTAGCCGCCAAGCCTGAGGATCTCGGCATCGACCCGGAGAAGCTGGAGGCGGTGTTCGCGCGGGCGAAGCGCGACGTGGACCAGGGGATCCTGCCGTCGTGCCAGGTGGCGGTGGCGCGCCACGGGCGGCTCGCCGGGATGCGCACGTACGGGCACGCGGTGCAGGGTGGTTCGGATAGACCCGCGACGGACGACACGATGTACCACTTCTTCTCGTCGACGAAGGCGGTAATCGCGGCGGCGGTGTGGCTGCTGTTCGAGGACGGCGTGTTGCGGCTGGACGAGAAGGTGGCCGACATCATCCCGGAGTTCGGGACCAACGGTAAGGACATCATCGACATCGAGACGCTGATGCTGCACGCGGGCGGCTTCCCGCTGGCGCCGTTCGCGCAGGCGAAGTGGACCAATCGCAAGGCGCTGCTCGAAGCGTTCAGCCAGTGGCGCCTCAACTGGCCCGTCGACAGCAGGTTCGAGTACCACGCGACGTCGGCGCACTGGGTACTGTCCGAGATCATCGAGCGGCGTGGCGGCTTGCCGTGGAAGCGCTTCATCCAGGAGCGGGTCACGGGGCCGATGGGCCTCGACGAGCTGTACCTGGGCTGCCAGCCGGAGCAGCAGCACCGCGTCGCCGACATCGTGTACATCGGCGAGCACGTGCCGCCGCCCGGTGGGTGGGGCGAGGTGACGCCGGAGATGATCCTGAACTTCAACAAGCCCGACGTACGCGCGGCCGGGGTGCCGGGCGGCGGGGCGGTCGCGTCGGCGGCGACGATGGCGATGTTTTACCAGCCGCTGATCAACGGCGGCGTGACGGCCGACGGCTCGCGCTCCGGCACGCGCATCATGAAGGCGGAGACGATCGAGTTCGCGACGAAGGTGCGGTCGAAGCCGCACCACATCGAGGAGATGCTGAACCTCGTCTTCCCGGGGCTGAACTGCAACACGAACCGCGCGCTCGCGGTCGTGGTCGCGGGCGACGATGGGAACGCGGTGTACCGCGGCTTCGGCCGCACGTCATCGCCGCGCGCGTTCGGGCACGGCGGCGCGGGCGGGCAGATCGCGTTCGGGGACCCGGAGACGGGCATCAGCGTCGGGTACTGCACGAACGGCTTCGTCGAGGCGCTGCTTGCGGGGCGGCGTGGGGTCGCGATCGCGTCGTTGGCGTGCAGTTGCGTGGCGGGATAGGTCGTCGGTCGTCAGAAGGGGACGAGCGATGGGGTTCTTCAAGCGCAAGATCGTCTGGATGCCGATCGTCGGCTTGCTGCTCCTTGTGTTCGTCTTCTCGTTCTTCCGAAAAGCGGACGATGACCCTGTTGACGACCAGGACCGCTCCACCGATATCGTCGAGGTGGTGCCATCCTTCAAGAGGCCCCGTCCGGACGTTACGAGCATCGCACAGCCAACGCCTGACATTGAGGACTACGACGAACAACAGGAAGCTTACCCCTTCCCGTGGGCCTTTCCTCCGGAAGACTTCGGTGCTGGTCCTTGCGCGGATCCGTACTTCGAGCTTGTCCAAGTTCCCATTTCAGATTACGTCTATACGAAAGATGACACGTTGGAAATCGGTGTGGGATATCGTGCGGAAGGGTGCACGGAGATGATCGTGACGATTGCTGGGAGGCACCACAAAGGATCACCTTTCTACGAGTACTGGTGCGAAGAAGTTGTGCACAAGCAGCTCAACAGCCCAAGTATGACTGTGGCGAAAGTGAACCGAGCCACATCGGTCGGAAGGCGGCGCTAACGGGCTCGGAAGGTGTGGCTTGGTTTCAAGTGACGGGCGATCCAGCCGCCGACCCCGGACGACTCCCATTCACTGAGAACGAGGGGAATGTCCAAGGCTTTGAGTTGTGCACGCTCGTTATAGGGGTCAATGATAGCCTCGAGAATGGAGGCACGGCGACGCAGCAAATCAACCTCCGGTACTGCGAGCATGACAACTAGCACACCCGCCTGGGGTAATTGCAAGGCCGTTGGTCGCCGCTCTTTGTCGGCCCGTGTCTTGCGGGTTCAGGTGTTCGCGGCCGGTGCGTAGCTTCCTACAGCCAGAACTCCCGCAGGCGGGCGGCCTCCAGGCGGCCCTGGCGCAGGCCGGCGTCTGCGATCTCGCCTCGGCGCTTGAAGTCCATCAGGTTCGTTCCCATCGCCGCGCGCGACTCGTCGTCCGGCGCTACCAGCTCGACCATGCCGCCGCGCGACGTGATGGCGCCCAGCTCTTCGTCCATGCGCTTCTTCGCGCGCTCCGCCAGCGCGGGGAATGCAGATATCCGCTCCATGCCCGCCGTCACGCTGACGATGACGACGCGGTCGTACCCGGCGGCGAGGTCGGCGTTGGTGGCCGACTTCATGCCGCCGTCGATGTAGCGGCGGCCGTTGATGGTGATGGGCGGGAAGATGCCGGGCACGCAACAGCTCGAGGCGATGGCGCGCGACATCGGGACGCCGCTCGTGCGATCCCAGGTCACGAACTCGCCGGAATTTGCGTCGACGGCCGTGCACATGTACGGACGGTCCGGCCACTGGTCCTGGGCAAACGTCTGGATCTGTGTGAAGGTCGGCAGCCACTCGTCCTCCGTCATCGCCGTCTTCGCCGCCAGCGCGAAGGCGCCGATGTCCGCGCGGAGCTGCTGCGGGGATGCATCCGACGTGTAGAGCTTGATGAACTGCTGCATCAGGGGCGCCAAGTCGAAGGCGCCGTCGCTCGTGCCGCGCGGCGGCGGCGCTTCGGCGATCTCGTGTTGCGTCGCCAGCAGCTCCGCCGTCGGCCGTCCGGCCGCCAGCGACGCCCC
>JACRBR010000006.1 GCA_016213125.1 Chloroflexota bacterium
GCTGCCAGAATCGGCCAACAGGTCGCGTGCGACCTTGAGTCGGTCTCGGAGATACGTGAGATAGCTGTGCACGCCAAGACGCCACGTGTCCCGGTATGCCTTAATCATCTCAGGTTCGCGCGTGAGGTCTTCGTCCGCACCATGTTTCACGTCGCGGTCGTTCGTGGCCGCTTGGAAGTTGGAGTTGTAGTTCACGCCATACGGCGGATCGACGTAGATCATCTGCACGCTGCCGCCCATGCCCTCGCGCTCAAGGAGGGAGTTCATGACGAGGAGCGAATCGCCGAGGACGAGGCGGTTCGACCAGTTCACATCGTGCTGGTAGAACTCGATCGCCTCGCCGAGCGGCAGGTGCGGGTCGGCGAACAGGTCGAGTTGCTTCGGCTCCTCGCGGCGCACTTGACGGATGATCTGCGGTGTTGAGACGCGCTCGTGGATGTGTAGCGAGATCGTGTCGACGCTCAGGCCGGCGTCGTCGCGTTCTTCCTTCCCCGCCCAGACGAGCTGCGGATCGAGGTGCGGGTCGTACTTGTACTGCTTGGATTCGCGAACGGGCTTCTCGTATGTCGCGAGGCCGGCTTCGGGGTTGTTCTTGCGCGTGGCTTCGTCCGCGCCGTAGTGGTACGCCTCAACGACCTCGGCAGCCGTAGTTTTCTGTTTGCGTGGTGCTCGTGCCATTCCTCGCTCCCTACCTGTCGTGGGAGATTGTAGCGGTGAGGCATCGGTCCAGAAAGTTGCCTGCTTTCGCGGGGCTTAGCGCACGACGCGAATGTCGAGAAGCCTCGGCCAGCTTGATATCGCCCAACGCTACGCCAATATCGTGACCGGACCGATGAGGCACGCCTGCAACCTAGTGGTCATCATTGTCTGTGAACCGCGAAGCGCCTGCGCTATGATCGCAAACGCCGATTGGCAAATGAGGTGAATCGCTTTGGCAGCGGCGACGTCAAGAACGCACGAGGGACTCGCGCTAGCTCGCTCTATGCTTCAAGGCCTCGATAAGGGAGGGCGGGTAAGTACGAGCTTGCGCCAGGCGGAACGGCTCGCCGAGTTGACCTCCGATCCCTTCATGAAGGCGTACGCAATGCGAGCCCTTCAGCCGGCGCGCACCGGCGAAGAGTTGAGCGCAGACATGACGTACGTAAGCTCAAAACGAGATGCGCAGGCATCAGGAATCTTCCGATATCTTCAGGACTTCCAAGGAGATGGCATTCCGATAGCGGACCTCCTCAAGAACACGGGTGAAGTGCAATACACCATGGCCGCAAGATCCGTGCCTCACGCTGAAACGCTCGTGGCTTCAGCACGGAAGAAGATCACGTACGACGCGCACGAGGCGGACTTTACTCGATCCGTCGAGCAAAACGAAGCAGTCTTGGAGCGCGTGAAGAACCGCGTTTACCGATATGCGAGCGCGGTCGTGAACCGCCTTCTCTTCGAATCGGTTCCAGAGGGCGTCATTGAGCGAACGCGCGGAAAAGTGGAGAAGGCGTTGGCCAGCGTCTCGCCCTCAGCACTGGAGAAGTTCGCCGTCGCGTACGAGGAACTCAATGGGCAGTCGACCGAGAACTGGACGAACGCGTGCACCGCAGTGCGCCGAATCCTGCTCGACTTCGCCGATGCCGTCTATCCGCCGCGGGAGGAGTCTGTCGATGACCGCGCGGTCGGCGCGGAAGAGTACGTCAACCGACTTTGGGCCTACGCCAAGGAACATATCCGATCCGAAAGTGGGCGCGGCGCGATCAAGGCCGAGCTGGCGGATCTTGGAAATCGAATCGATGCAATCTACCGGCAATCCAACAAAGGCGTGCACGCAGTCGTGACGCGAGATGAGGCGGAGCGCATCATCGTCCGTACTTACCTGTTACTGGCCGACCTGCTCTAGGGGTTACCAGCTTGACTTCGTCGCACACAACGCAATCATGGTGACGCCTTCGAGGAGGGGCACGCCATGCAGACGATCACCACCTTCACCGACGCCGATAGCTGGAACCGCGCCCTCTACGCCTTCCTCGCCGAGAAGGAACGCCGCTCGGGCTCTCGCCGTACTGTCGAGGGTTACAGCCGCATGCTGCAGCACTTCTTCGGGACGGTCGGGAAGCCACCCGACCGGATCACCAGGCAGGACGTGTTCGCCTGGGCGTACTGCACCGGCCCCTCCGGCAAGCCACCGTCGTCGGTGACCATCGGCGCCCGGCTCGCTTGCCTGAGCTCCTTCTACCGCTTCCTGATCAGGATGGACGCCATGGCCTCCAACCCCTGCGACGCGCTCGAACGCCCGAAGGTCTCACCCTCGCCACCGCGCGGCCTCGCTGCCGACGACATCCGTCGCCTGCTCGCGGTGATCCCGGAAACGCCGGTCGGCCTCCGCGACCGCGCCATCGTCCTCACGCTCACCCTCACAGGGCGACGGCGGGCGGAAGTGCTGAACATGGTCGTCGGCGACCTCACCGTCGAGGACGGGAAGATCTGGTACCGCTACCGGGGTAAGGCCGGGAAGGCCGGGAAGCGCGAACTACCGCAGCCCGCGTACGCGGCGATCGTGGCCGCCCTGGCGGCGTTCGGGCACGACATGGCCACCCTACCGGCGGACGCGCCCCTGTGGCCCGCCAGCGGCCGAAACGGGGCCGCTCTCACGTCGGGAACGTTCTACGCCAACCTCCAGCGGTACTTCCGCGATGCTGCTTTGCCCGCGGCGGGGGTCCACATCTTTCGTCACTCAGCGGCCAAGCTGCGGCGCGCCGCCGGCGAGAGCATCGAGGACGTATCTCGATTTCTGGACCACAGCTCGCTCGCGGTCACGACGACCTACCTGCGACGGCTGGAAGGGCAAGAGGA
The DNA here is from genome assembly GCA_016213125.1 of Chloroflexota bacterium. Classification (GTDB taxonomy): domain Bacteria; phylum Chloroflexota; class Dehalococcoidia; order DSTF01; family JACRBR01; genus JACRBR01. Next base: position 2,839 of record JACRBR010000006.1, read on the forward strand.
CAAGTCGTGGGCGAAGGTGGCCGAGGCGATCGGACTTGGCGAAAGTAGTACAGTAGTTCTACACTAGACCATCGCAAGGTGGTCTGGCTTGTTGCGTCAGTTCGAATCAGAAGACGAGCTTCGAGCGTACGTCGAAGAAAGGATCGGTTCCGCAATTTCCGATGCGGACTGGCAGGCCATTGCTCCTGACTGGTCCGCGCCCTTTGACTTCGCGGACGCCAACGAGATTCTCGAAAGGGCCGCCGTTTCCGGGGAGATCCTCGCCGATCGAGCTGAACAGCTGGAGCGTGACCTGGCCCGACTAAAGGCGCAAATCCCGGCGTATGACCCACGCAGCTTTGCGAGAGCACCGATGTCCGGCGGCATGATGGCGATCGGCCGCCTGTACCAACAGGTCGCGTCGTCTGAAGATATTGATCATCTTGGCGACCCGGTTGACCTTCTTGGGCTCTATACCCTCATCGGTCGTCTTGTGCATGAAGCGCTTGCGTTCGACTTCCTCGAGGAGGAGTACCGGCTGGCGTCCGGTGCGGGGATGGCTCTTCTCATGGGCGCAAGCACGCCTCGCGACGAACTGGCCCGACCACGGGTTCATCGAAGAAGAAGCCACCTGCTACATGTGTTGCCTGTGCTCGCAAAGGTTGGACCGAGCTACAGTCAGGCGTTTAAAGAGGGGCGAAGACAGGCGCGGCGCGAGGCGGAGGCAGCGCACCCTCTCACGCTAACCGACAGGATCGTCCTGGCTGTGGTCGAAAGCCAACACAGTCGTGCCATGCAGGCCTCTTGGCATGACTGTTGGCAGCGCTACGAACGGTACCGCGAGGTCCTCATCGCCGAAGATCCAGGCAATTCGCCGAGATTGCGTGCCTTCTCGAACAGGCATGCCTTTCGGGTCGCCGCGCGTCGTGCACAGCAGAAGAAGCCATTAACTAGGGTGAACAACGAAGTGCCCTAAAGCGGTCGTTTCACCTCGCTGACGTTCACCTAGACTGAGGTGAACAAGGGCTTGCACGCAACAACGTGCCAGCTAGGTCTGGCGATTGTATCTTCGGTGCCTCGCCTCCCACGAGGCGGTCACAACCCCCGAAGTAGCGCACGCCAGACCGCGCTCTCGGGGGTTTCTCATGCGCGAGGCTGTTAGTGGTGTTTAAGCATTGCTTCTTCGATGCCCTTTTGAGGAGGTGCCGTCCGTGAATGAGTCTGTGGAAGAGCGAGCCCGACTTCGCGAAGCGGACCGGCTCATCGAGGAGATCGTCATGAAGCTGCGGCAGAACAAGGCGGTCATCGCCGGTTCGCTGGCCTTTGGGCGGGTCAGCTGGCATGGCAGTGGCGCCAAACGGGAGATCCATCTGGAGCCGAAGCTCTAGGCCGATAACCGAATACTTTCGCTCGGAGCGGCGCAGAGGCTCCCGACGGACCTGGGAAGGGTCCGTGGGAGTCTCTTTTCGTTGGTGAGGGAGCTAGTGGATACGGACCCGAAGTCTATGGCTACATACACCGAACCGGCGGAATCGGACCGCTGGCGACGGTTGAAGGAGCTGTTGGTCGCGTCATGGCGAAGGCAACTGCTCGAAGGCAACCCGGCCAAGCGCTGACCGCGGCGTTCTTGCTACGCGTGAGCGACGCGCGCCAGGCGGGCGAGGATCGCTTCTCGCTCGGTGCACAACGCCGGGTCTTGCGAGAACGCTGCAAGCGCGAAGGCTGGATGCCCGGCCCGGAGTACGTCGGGGAGGGCGAATCCGCCTTCACCCGCGACGTCACCAAGCGCCAGACCATCCAGGCACTGCTGCGGGACGCAGCGTTGGGCCTCTTCCAAATCCTCATCGTCCACGACCTGAGCCGGTTCTCGCGTGATGAAGAGCTGGGCCATGCCGTCCTCAACCTGTTGGAGCAGTACGGCGTCAGGCTGGTGAACGCGAGCAGTGACATCGACTACAGCACCGCCGAAGGCCGGATGATGCTCTCCATCGACCTCGGCCTGGGGTCGTACTGGTCGCGGAAGATGAGCATGCACATCAAGAAGTCCAAGCGCGAGCGCTTCGAGATGGGCCTGCATGTCGCGGATCTGAACTTCGGATATGCGAAGGGCGCCACGAACAAGTCGCCCGGCGTGATCGTGCCCGAAGAAGCCCGCGCCATCTACGAGGGGTTCCGGGACCGTGTGGCAGGCGCCGGCTACACCGAGATTGCGCGCCGCTGGAACGGCCTGGGCCTCACGCCGCGGTCGAAGCGCGGGCACACGATGTTCACCGCGTCAGCCGTGCAGTCGATCCTGGAGAACGACTTCTACTGTGGCTACGTGCGACATAACGGCGAACGACGGAAGGGCCTTCACGAGGCCATCGTCAGCGAGGAGCTCTTTCTCGCGGCGCAAGCCGTCGTGCGACGGCAGCCGACGAAGTCGCGTGAGCCACGGCTGTTGGCAGGGCTAGCGGTCTGCGTTCATTGCGGCGGTCCGATCTGGCAGCACAAGGGCGGGATCAAGCACACCTACGCCTACTATCGGGAGGCCTCTCAACGGCAGGGCCGACTATGTCCAATCTCGGGCTCACTCTGGCCGTGCGAAGACGCAGAGCACGAGGCCGACACCGTGATAAGAGACATGGCGCTCGATGAGGCATGGCTCGCCGAGGTCGACCGCGAAGCTCGACGGTTGCCTCCGAAGGACGACGGCGGGCGGACTGAGCTGCTGGAGCGGAAACGCCGCGCCACGACGGCCTACGTCGAGAAGGCACTGGATGACGGCGAGTGGAAACGAATCGTGCAGGCGATCGACGATCAACTCGCGCGGATGCCGGTAGCGTTGCCGCAAACGCTCGCGGTGGCAGGCCAGAAGCTCCAGTCGATCGGGCAGTTGTGGGACGGGATGACCGTCAGGGAGCGTCGCGAGGCGATGCGGATCTTGTTCGAGCAGGTCGCACTCGACACCAAGGCCAAGAAGATGTGGTTGCAGCCCTGGCCGGAGTTCGTGGGGCTATTCGCTCACCGACGTGATCTGTGTGGACTTGGTACCCCCGGCAGGACTCGAACCTGCGCACATGGTTTAGGAAACCACTGCTCTATCCTCTGAGCTACGGGGGCGTGGGGGCAGGATACCGAACGGCTTCGCGTCGATGGGAGTCCCGACGCTTCCACCTTGCGATCTCTTCTTGACTCGCGGATACCAGCCACCACGCTGAGCGACGGAAGGTCGGTGAGCATTTTGCTCACCGACCTTCCTGCCTAGTGGCGAGCCTCTCTTGGCTATGCGCCTACTTCCCACCGCCCAACACCATCTCATCTGGTTTCGCGAGAAACGCGTGGACGAAGCCCGCTGCCGACAGCACCGCGATCAGCGCGGCCACGATGAAACAGACCAGGGCAGCAAGCCCGGCCTTGTCGCCGAAAATGCTGAATCCGTACGTCGTGAGGAGGAGGCCGCGGAGGGTCTCGCCGGTCTGAAATGTGCTCCGGAGGGAGGTGGCCGCATCGAGTTGCTTCTTGGCTTCGACTGTCGCTGCATCCGTGGCGCCTTTGTCCGCCAGCGCCGCGTCATACGCCTTCTGCAGGGCGCTCCGCTTCGCGCCCATCGTCGCGTACGTGTCGTCGCTGTAGGTTCCCTCAGGGTAAGCTTCTCTCGCGGCCTTCCGCATGTGAAGCGCGATGAAGTAGCTGGCGTAGCACTCGGCTTGCTTGCCGGTCTCCATGAGCTTGCCGGCGTTCTCCGTCAGGCACTTCGAGCCGGGCTTCCAACTCTTCTCCTCGTCGGTGAGTTCGGTCGCAAAGGTGATCTTCTGTGCCCCGAGTTCGCCTTTGACGTAGTCCTTCGCGAAGTTGTACTGGTCCTGAACCACGAGCCCGAGAACGACGAGCAGCACCGCAACCAATACGCCACCGCCGGCAAAGATGAAATCTAGTGTCCTTCGCTTCATGTACGCTCCTCCATGACAAACCTCTTGAGCATTGCTGAATGTTCAGGCGCTCCGGCAATTAGTCTAAACCACGCCGATGGTGCTGTACCCACACGGCTGGGGCGTATCATCAGCGCCGTGGTGCCGCACCACGAGGGCCGGTCGCAGCGGCTAACCCCTCGTCACGGCCCTGCCTGAGCTTGGGCTTGGAGCAGAGGGACAAGGGGGATGCCATCGAGAGCGTGCCCCTTCGTCTTACGCGCGAACCCCCTGGCGAAAAAAGAGAGGCTCTCGCGACATGCGCGAGAGCCTCTTGAGTCCGTTGGTGGAGATAAGGGGACTCGAACCCCTAACCTCCGCATTGCGAACGCGGCGCTCTCCCAGTTGAGCTATATCCCCGGACGGTCATAGTATACCCAACGCCCCGGCCGCACCCACACCCCCCTTACGCACCTCCCGCCGCCTGCTCCAACTCCGCCAGCCGCCGGCGCAGGTACGCTCGCTCGATGTCGTTTTCGCACAGCGCGATCGCGCGTTCGTACGCCGGCGCCGACTCGGCCGCGCGGCCCAGTCGCCGCAGGAGGTCGGCCCGAGCGGCGTGGAGCAGAAAATAGTCATCCATTCCTCCTGAAGCCTCGACCTCATCGATCAGCGGCAGTCCCGCTTCCGCGCCCTCCGCCATCGCGACCGCAACCGCGCGGTTCAACGCGACGACCGGCGATGGCTGCATGCGCAACAGCCGCCCGTACAGCCCCGCGATGTCGGCCCAGGCGGTGTCGTCCGGCGTGCGCGCCTGCGCATGCACCGCCGCGATTGCGGCCTGCAGCTGGTACGGCCCCGGTCGGCGCATCCGCAGAGCTCGCTCGGTTAGCCCTGCGCCTTCCGCGATCTCGTCCTCGTGCCATAGCGACCGGTCCTGCTCCTCCAGCACCGCAAGCTCGCCCGCGGGGCTCGTCCGCGCATCCCGGCGGGAATGGTGCAGCAGCATCAGCGCCAGCAGGCCCAGCACTTCGGGCTCGTCCGGCATCAGGCCCGCCAGCAGCCGCCCCAGCCGGATCGCCTCCCCGCAGAGTTCCCGGCGCACCAGGGCATCGCCGCTCGTCGCGGTGTAGCCCTCGTTGAAGACGAGGTAGATCACGGCAAGCACGGCGCCCAGCCGCTCGGGCAGTTCGTGCGCGGGCGGCACCGAGTAGGGGATGCCCGCATCCCGGATCTTGCGCTTCACCCGAACCAGCCGTTGCGCCATCGTCGCGTCCGGTACAAGGAACGCGCGCGCGATCTCGGGTGTCGTCAGCCCGCCCAGCGTGCGTAGGGTAAGCGCGACCTGCGCTTCGATCGCCAGAGCCGGGTGGCAACACGTGAAGATGAGCCGTAGACGGTCATCGATGTTCTGCATTGGACGTTCCTCGCCGGCGTCCTCCGGACGCGGCGCCTCGAGATCCGCCAGCGCGGCGATCTGCGCCTGCTTGTCCATGCGTGTTCGTTCCCGCCGCAGCCGGTCGATCGCCTTCCGGCGTGCTGTGGTCGTGATCCAGGCTCCGGGGTTCGCCGGTATCCCGTCCTGCGGCCACCGTTGCAGGGCCACAGCGAAGGCGTCTTGCATCGCCTCCTCGGCCAGGTCGAAGTCATGGCACGCGCGAATCAGCGATGCGAGGATTCGGCCCGACTCCTCGCGAAAGGTGCGCTCGATTGCCGAGGCCGCCGCATCAGCCATGCGCCGCGCTGGTGGCCGCCCGCATCTCCGCCACCGCCTCGTCCCACCCGGGGATCTCGGCCACCCGCCGAATCTCGATGCACCCGTCCGGGGGAGACGGGATCCTGGCGGCGAGTTCGACCGCCTCCTCGAGATCCCGGCAATCGAACACGTAGAAGCCGCCCACGATCTCCTTCGTTTCCGCGAACGGCCCGTCGCTGCGCACGATCTTCCCATCGCGAACCCGCACCCGCACGGCCGACGCCGTCGGCTCCAGGGCATCGCACGTGACATACGCGCCGCGTTCGATCGCCTCGCGCGTGACCGCCAGGTGCGCATCCATCACGCCGGGCGCCGGCTCGCCCATGTCGTCCTCGGTGACGTAGATCAGCATCATGTACTTCATCTCTGGCTCCTTTCGCCGCATGCGGGTCACGCGCCCGCACAGTATGACGACGAACGCGCCTCGAATGAATCGACGTCCCGTGGACGCGTCATGCCAGTTCCTGAAGCGGCGATCATCTTCACGTAAACGTGAAGGTTCGTTATCATGTCCCGTCCCCGAGCAGCTTCGGTTCAGAAAGAGCCTCATGCCCGCCCAGCCTCCAGCCGCCACGCCCCCCGCCCCGGGCGGGATCCGCGGCTATGGCCTCCGGACGTTCTCCTCGCTACGCATCCCGGACTTCAGGGTCCTCTGGCTCGGCAACGTCGGCACCATGCTCGGCCAGTGGGTCCAGGTCGCCGCCCAGGGCTTCCTTGTATACGACCTCAGCAAGTCGCCGTTCCAGGTCGGCGCGGTCGGCTTCGCGCGTGGCATCGCATCTGTCGCATTCTCGCCCTTCGCCGGGATCATCACCGATCGCTTCAGCCGGCGATCCGTCCTGATGGTGATGACCAGTCTCAGCGCCATGATCGCCGCAGTTCTCGCGGCGCTCATCATCGCAGACCTCATCGAGGTGTGGATGCTCTATCCCATCTCCATCGCCGAGGGCCTCACGGACGCCATCAACCAGCCTGCGCGGCAGGTGATGGTCTACGACGTCGTTGGCGAGGAGGAGCTGGCGAACGCCGTCGCCGTCAACTCCCTCGGTGGAAACACGATGCGCATCGTCGGCCCTTCTCTGGCCGGCGCCCTCATCGGCGGCGTCGGAATTGAGGCTGCCTTCATCTTGCAGGCGGTGGCATATGGCGTGTCGGTCTTCTTCACATCGAGGATCAAGACCCGCGGCATTCCCACGTCGAAGTCCACGAGCTCCGTCCTGGCGGGCCTGGCCGACGGTCTCTCATACGCGCGCACGAACCGTGATGTCTTGCTCCTGGTCGTGATGGCTGGACTCCCGTCGCTCCTCGTGTACCCATACGTCCAATACATTCCCGTCTTTGCCGAGGACGTGCTCCACGTGGGGTCAGTGGGCTTCGGGTTCCTGGCCTCGGCCGTCGGCTACGGATCGGTCATCGGCGCACTCATCGCGGCGAACCTCACCCGGCTCACGAAGCGCGGACAGATCCTCGTCTGGACCACCTTCGTCTACATGGCGCTGGTCACGGCCTTCGCCGTCTCAAACATGTTCGCGCTGTCGTTCGCCCTGTTGGTCGTCGCCGGCATCGCCAACTCCATCTACCTCATGTTCAACCAGGTCATGGTCCAGCTCATCGTCCACGACGAGTATCGCGGGCGGGTGATGTCGCTCTACGTCATGGTCAGCGGTATCACGCCGTTCAGCGCCCTGCTCATGGGCGCACTCATCGACCTCTTCGGTGCCCAGGTGACGGTTGCGTGCTTCACGGGCCTCGCCTCCGCCATCGTCCTCGTAATCGGCATCACGAGCCGGCGGCTGCGCGAGATCTAGTGCGGTGCTAGACCTTGATCGACTTCCACTTCCCCGAGCGGAAGCGCCACGTCGTCAGCGCCGCGCGCGTCCAGTTCTCGGTCACGGCCGCCAGCCACACGAACGGCACGCTGAGCCCCAGCCCGAACACCATCAGCGCCGCAATCGGCACGCGGACGCACCATGCGCTGAACGTGAACGTCCCCAGCACGAACCGCACGTCGCCCGCCCCGCGAAGCGCCCCGGACAGCGATGCGTGGACGGCCATTCCCGGGAGCGCGATGGAGAACACGCGCAACAGCTTCGTTCCCGTCTCCACCACCTCTGGGTCGTCGACGAAGAGCCGGACGATGTACGGCGACAGCACGAATTGCGCGACCGCCATCACCGACAGGGCGCACATCGCAAAGAACCGCACGCGCTTCGCCACGTCCTCGGCCCGCTCCGGCCGGCCCGCCCCCAGGCTCTGCCCCACCAGCGCCGTCGCCGCCGTGCCCAGCGCGAACCCCGGCAGGATCGCCACCTCCAGCGACCGCAGCGCCAGCGAGTGCGCCGCAAGCTGCTCCGTCCCCAGGTGCGCGACGATGCGCGTGTAGACGAGGAACGCCAGCATGAACTGGCCTTCCTCCAGTCCTACCGGCAACCCGATACGCGCCAACCGCGCGAACGACGAGCGCGTCGTCACGAAGATCCTTCGCAGGTCGAGGTGCAAGGGACCGGCACCGCTGACGAGCAGTCCCAGGGCCAACAGTCCGCCTCCGGCGCTGGCTGTCGCATACCCGATCCCTGATGCGCGCACACCCAGGTCAGCGACCGTTCCGCTGATCAGGAGATACGTCACGCCGGCGTTGATCAGGTTCACGATGACCAGGATCGACATCGACATCCAAGTGTTGCCCATGCCGCGCAACGACCCCGCGGTCGCGTAGAACACCATGATCAGCGGAAGCCCCAGGCATCCGGCACGCAAGTACTCGATACCCAGGGGCCGGACCTCGGCGTCCGCGCCCATGACCCGGACGAAGAATGGTGCCAACGTGAAGATGGCTGCCGAACAGGCGATACCCCACGCCAGCCCGGCGAGAATCGCGGCATGAAGCCCCGCCTGCACGCGCGATTCGTCGCCCGCGCCCACGTCTCGGGCGATCACGGCTGTCGAACCGACGTCAATCGCGAGCGCTCCTGAGAGCGGGATCCAAAACAGGAGCGCACTGATACCTACCGCCGCCAGTCCGTCGGCGCCCACGAAGTGGCCGACCAGCACCGCATCCACCGCGCTCAGCAGCGAGATCGAGAGGCGCTCCAGCACCACGGGCCATGCCAGCTTCAGTATCGTGCGGTTGATGCTCGCTTCACCGGCCACGACCGCCGGGATGTGAGTCAGCGGAAGGGCCTCCGCTTCGGTCGCCAAGGGGGATCACCTCGAGCCGCCGCCGTTGGCGGAACCAGCGAATTCGCGCGTTCCGACCAGCGTAACACGAGGATTTCGTCCCAAAGGGCTCATCGGCAGGCGGTCAGGGCGTCGGCGTGGTCTCGGGTGTGGGAGTTTCAGTTGGCGGCGTTTCCGGCGTGTCGGTGGGCGGCGGCGGAACCGTTGGTGGCACGGGCGTGGCCGTCGGCGGCGGCGGTGGCGGCAGCGTTGGCGGGATCACCTCTGTCGCTGTCGGCTCCGGCAGCGGGGTCTCCGTGGGCGTCGGCTCCGGCGTCTCCGTCTCAGGCGTGATGAACCACTCCGCCAGCGGGAGCGGCGTCGGCGTCTCGGTCGGCGTCGGCTCTTCCGGTGGAGCAGGGGTCGGCTGCACCGCGTCCGGATCGGCCTGCTGCAGTCCGCGCACCAGGGGCACCGCCTGGGGGTTGAACTCACGCGACACGTGGTGCGGCGTCAGCTTGATCTTCTGTGACTTGCCGGGCCCGTAGTTCCCAGAGACGTACGACACACCGTACTCCGGAACGCCGTCGTTGCCAGCGATGTCATCGAACGCCACTGGCTGCGACTGCGTGAAGTACTTGCCCTCGACGTACGGCTGTACCTGGAAGTGCAGGTGCGCTCCCGGCCCGCCGTCGACATCCGAGCACGTGACGCCGGTCTCGCCCGAGATCCCGACCGGCTCGCCCGCGGACACCAATTGCCCCACCTCCACCTCGACGGAGTTCTGTGCCAGGTGCAGGTACAGGCTGGCCATCCCATCTCCGTGATCGATTACCACGTAGTTGGCGGACCCCGCGAAGAAGGCGCTGCACCCACCAGCGTTCGAGTCCTCCCGGACCATCACGACCTTGCCGTCACGCGCGGCCACCACGGTCTCGTAGTTCAGGTCGAAGTCGAAGGCGTACGCGGCCAGACCGTTGTGCGTGAAGCCCGTGTCCTCGCCCTGCGTGACAGAGTGGATCTCGCCACCGGCCCACGGGAGGAGGTAACCGGGAGGCGCCGGGTACTGCGGCCTGGAGTCGGAGCCGCCCGGCAAGTTAATCGCAGGGGTGACGGCCATCACGATGGAGAAGGCGGCAGTGATGGCGGATGCGAAGAACGACACCTAGTACCCTGTCTCGGCGCGAGTCTCGACGCTCGGAGGCCGCGATGCTTTCATTACCTAACGCGCGATGGCATAGGCGGGGTTGCGCCCATTATCCCGTCCTCGTGGGATCTTGTCGAGCACGTCAAGAATCCGGACCCATGTTCAGATTCGGTTACGGCAGTGTGGACTGATAGCTTCGTCGGCCATCGGACTCCGGGGCCCGCCGCCGATGCTGGGTGGTCAAAACCCTGATCTCGAGGGGAATCCGCCCGGGGCCAGTGACGGGGTTGGATTCAGGGAGCCCTGGGTGGGAGGAAGCTGCCATCCGCCGTCCGCAGGATCGGCAGGACGGCGACGATGGCGTCGCGGTTCAGCGGGCCGTAGATGTGCGGGTAGATCCCGGGCTCGTCCTCGTAGCGGATCTCGCACGTGACTTCGGCCTTCTCGATCGCCAGCACAACGAACATGCGCTGCTCGTCGCGGTAGTAGCGGTTCGCGGTGTCCGCGATGTTCTGCTCGCCGTCGGTGCAGTGGATGAAGCCGTCGTCCGCGAACCCGGGCGGAACATACGGCGCGGAGGAGTCGCAGTCGCGAAAGTACTCCGCAGCCACAAGGTGGTAGGTGATGCTCACGGCACCTCCACCCCCGCCAGCACGCGATCCACGATGTCCTCCGGAGTCACGTTCTCGGCCTCGGCCTCGTACGTGACGACGACGCGGTGCCGCATCA
>JACRBR010000103.1 GCA_016213125.1 Chloroflexota bacterium
CCCGCCCAGCCCCTCCCGGCACTCCGCCACCAGCACGATCGACCCGCCGGGCGCGCACGCCTGCGCCGCCACCGACATCGCCTTCACCGACTGGTACAGGTTCAGGTCCGCCGGATACCCCATGTTCGTCACCACCACCACGTCGAACAGGTGCGGGATCGGCCGCAGCGCCTGCCGCCCCGCCTGCGCGATCGCCGCGTCGTGCGCCGCCGCCAGCTCCCCGGCGAACACGCCCGTCACCCGCTTCCGCTCGTCCAGCGTCACGTTCACGATGAACGACGGCGACGTCGTCAGCGCCACGTCCCGCATCTGCTCGAAGATCGGGTTGCCGTGCGTTACGCACCACGTCGACTTCGGATGGCCGACCATCCGCGCGTCGTGGTTCGCCATGACGTCGGCAGCCCCCGCGATCGCCGGCAGCACCGCCTTCCCCCCGCCCGAGTACCCCGCGAACAGGTGCGGCTCCACGAAGCCGGTGAGGATGCGGAGGTCCGCGTTCAAGTACTCCCGGTTTAGGTGCACGCCGACGGTTCGAGGCCCCGTCGGATGAAACACCAGGGACGATGCGTCCCGAGCATCGTGGTCCACGATCCGGTATCGCGACATGATCGCGTCGCCCAAAAACCGTCGCCGCTCGTCCTCCCGCGACCCTCGGTGCAGCCCCGTGCCGACGAGGATCACGATGTCCTCGCGCCGCACCCCCGCCTGCTCCAGCGTCTCCAGCACAGGCGGCAAGATCACCGCATTTGGCACCGGCCGCGTGACGTCGCTCACGACGATGCACGCCTTGTCCCCCGGCCTCGCCATCCGCGACAGCGGCGCCCGGCCTATCGGCGCACCGATCGCATCGCGCACGGCGGCGTCGACGTCGACGATCGCCGGCAAAGCCACCGGCACCAGCACCGTAGCCCCGTCCGGCACCGTCGCCTCGATCGCGCCCTCGCCGTAAGGCAGTTGTACCTTCATGCGGTGAGCATATCGCAGCTCGATGCGCCCAGCAGCAGCTGATTCTGTCATTCCGAGCGCAGCGAGGAATCTTGTCGTGACATCACTAGCGTGTCATGCGACAGCGCCCGCACCGACGCATTCCAGGCTGACAAGCTGACAGGCCGACAGGCCGACAGGCTGACGCACTGACGCCCTACTCCCGCTCCCACTCCCACCGATCATCCCCCTGCCGCACCGATCGCAGGTGGTTGACCTCGCCGGCATGGTAGCCGTCGTGGTGGATCAGCCGATTGATGATCCAGCGCGTCGGCATCGTCCCGCCCCAGCACACCGGCCGCTCGCGCAGCAGCTCGGCGTCGTCAGCCAGCGCGTCGATGTTGCGCAGGAGGCGGAGCTGCGACTCCCGCAGCCACCCCACCAGCTCCTCCGGCGAAGGCCCCTCAGCACCGACCGGCGACTGCGCCGCGCCGAACAGCGGGTCCATCCACGTCAGCGACGCATCCCGGAACGCGTGGTTGTCGTACATCACCTTCGACGACGCCACATGCCCCACGATCGCGGCGATCGACCGCGCCCCGCCCGCCGGCACGTACGACCAGTCGTCGTCGCGGAGGTCCTTCAGGTTCGAGAACAGTGCGTCGAACGCCTGTCCCATCTCCCAGACGATGTGGTCGAGAACATCTCGCGACATACCCACAGCATAGCCCCGGTGTGTGCAGCCAATCGTTTCCCCCTCTCCACGTCGTGGAGAGGGGCCAGGGGTGAGGTGCAGTAACAGCTCAAAGTTGTCGCGCAGAACCATGCGCGTCCGGGGCCCTATAGCCTACAAACTAGAACCTAGAACCTAACGCCCTACCCCTCGTCCCGCGTTGACGGCGGCGTCTCATCCTGCGTCTTCAAGAACCCCGGCGGCTGCGTCGCGTGGACCACCGACGAGCCGATCTCCTCGATCACCGCGAAGTCCCCCTCCTCCATCGGCGCAAGCTGGCCCCGCCGGTACTGCTCGAACAGGTCGAACAGCTGCTGCTTGTGCGGCCGCTTCTTCCCGATAGGGCACTTCTCCCAGTCCTCCAGCGATTCGTCGCAGTACCCCCACCGCTTGTCCCCGCACTTGGGCTGGATGTACTTCGCCAGCTCCGGGAACTTCCGGTGGATCTCGGCCCGCATCTGCGACGCCACCTGGCGGAACTCCCACTGCGCCCGCGTGCACAGCCGCAGGTCGCAGATGTGCAGCAGCTCCAGGAAGTTCACCGTCACCTTGAAGTTCGTGTTCGCCGCGTTCGGCACCAGGAACCGCGCGTCCTCCGCCGGGATCCCCGCGTCGATCATCTCCTGGTACAGCTCCCCCAGCCGCTCAAACGCCTCCTCCATCTTGTTCGCCATGCCCGCGCGCTTCACGGTCTCCGGCACGGTGTAAGGGAACTCGCCCTTCTTGAACGCCACGTAGCGCTGCGACTGCTGCTCGAAGCTGATCCCCACGTGGTGCCGCACGAACTGGTGGCTGAACGCCCGCGACACGCCCGAGATCCCGAACTCGAACCACACCTGCTCGAGCGGCGACGCGTGCCCGGTCTGCAGCCGCTTCTCGATGAACTCCTCCATCTCCGCGCGGCTGATCTTCTCGCTCGCGATGCGGTCCGCGATCTGCTGCGGCGTCAACGCTGAGTACGCCACCCGGTACGCCAGGTACAGCGACCGCGTCGGGTCGGAGGTGTGGTCGAGGAGGCGGACGTTGATGGGCATGGCGCGGGCAGTGTATCGCGGGAGCTATCAGAGTGGCCTCTGGTTATCGTTAACCCGCGATGCTAGATGTTAGATGTTCGAGGTTGGGCGACTCACCGCGACGCACTACGAACTACCCACAGCGAACTGAACTGTGAACTGTCCGCTGTCAACTGTAAACTCACCTACATGCACGACCGCGCCGCCGCCTGGGACCTCCTCTGCGAATTCACCCTCACCGAGCCCCTCCGGAAGCACGGGCTCGCCGTCGAGACCGTCATGCGGCACCTCGCACGCAAGCACGGCGAGGACGAGGACACCTGGGGCATCACAGGCCTGCTGCACGACTTCGACTACGAGCGCTGGCCCACCGCCGAAGGCCACCCCTTCGAGGGGAACAAGATCCTGACCGAGCGCGGCTGGCCCGAGGACATCCGCACCGCCATCATGGGCCACGCCGACTACTCCGGCGTCCCCCGTGACACTCTTATGGCGAAGACGCTGTTCGCCGTCGACGAGCTGACGGGCTTCGTGACCGCCGTCGCCCTCGTCCGCCCCAACAAGAGCATCTTGGAGGTCGAGGTCCCCTCCGTCCGCAAGAAGATGAAGGACAAAGCCTTCGCCCGTCAGGTGAACCGCGACGACATCGTCAACGGCGCGGAGCAGCTGGGCGTTTCCCTCGACGACATGATTGCCGAGGTCATCGAAGCCCTGAAGTCCAACGCGGACGCGCTGTCGCTGCGCCGGCACGGCGTAGCCCGACACTTGCCCGGCGACTCGGCTTGCAGCTTCAATTGCTCGGCACTTTTCCGTTGTTTTCGAGCCTCGGTCATCCCCTCCTCCAGAGTCCTGAGGGTCACTTGGCTGACGCCAGCTTCAATTGCTCGGCACTTTTCGTTGTTTTCGGGCGAGCGAGAACCTGCTTTCTCAGGCCACCATGGACGTGGGTGGCTGCGGAGCGATTGTGCGACAGGCGCTGGAAGAACTCCAAGCGCGCCAGATCACTTTGGCAAGAAACTTCGGCTTTCGGGGCGCCGGGGCGTCGGGCAGGAACGGCCGAGACGCCGGAGCACCCGACGAGCGGACGTGCTGACCGGCTGATGCGCTTGCGGCCGGGTAGTGTAAATCCGCGCCGTCTTCGCTAGGCTGGATCCATGCCGGAACGTGGCCGCCCAAAGCACCCCGACGTCCTCACCCCGCGCCAGTTCGAGGTGCTCGAACTCCTGCGCCAGGGCCTGACGAATCCGCAGATCGCCGAGCGTCTCGGCATCTCCCCCGATGGCGCCAAGTGGCACGTGAAAGAGATCCTCTGGAAGCTCGACGTCCCCTCCCGCGAAGAAGCCGCCCGGTGGCAGCGCGAGCACCGGGAGGCGGCTCCGACCGCCCGCCTCGGCACGTGGCGTGTGGCACAGCCGTCTATGGCGGTGCGGAGCCGACAACATGTGGCACAGCCGTCCCCGGCTGTGCGGGCCCCCCGATCAGCGAGATGCTACACATCGCATCGACGAGTGCGGCCGCTCCCCTATCTGTGAAATCCGTGGTTCCAAGAAAGACAAGAACATGATCATCCCGTCCGTCATCGAGACCTCACCCCGCGGCGAGCGCGCGTTCGACATCTACTCGCTGCTGCTGCGGGAGCGCATCATCTTTCTCGGCTCCCCGATCGACGATCAGGTGGCGAACGTCATCGTTGCGCAGCTCCTGTACCTGGAACGCGAGGATCCGGAGAAGGACATCAACATGTATGTCCACAGCCCGGGCGGCAGCGTCACGGCCGGGCTCGCCATCTACGACGCCATGCAGCTGGTCCGGCCCGACATCGCGACGTACTGCGTCGGCGCCACGCACAGCATGGGCACGGTGCTGTTGTGTGCGGGCACGAAGGGCAAGCGCTACGTGATGCCCAACGCCACCATCCATATGCACCAGGCGCTGCTCGGCGGCGGTGGCATCCAGGGCCAAGCGGCGGACATCGAGATCCAGGCGAAGGAGATCATCCGCGAGAACGAACTGCTGCGGGGCATCCTCGCTCAACACAGCGGCCAGGACGTCGCGCGCATCAAGAAGGACATCGACCGCGACTTCTACATGAACCCGCAGCAGGCGAAAGACTACGGCCTCGTCGACGAGATCCTCGTCGCCCGCGAGCAGGAGATCAAACCCGCGGCCAGCTTGCGGCGCTAGGCGGCGGGGCATTGTTTGTTGGTGCGCTCACTGCCTTGGGACAGCAGCGCCCCAGTCCTCCGGCGCTACATCATCGACCGACTGCGAGAAGGACCAGCGATAGCCGGCGAAGTCCTCGGCGGTGAACTGCCTCTCCCCAAAGCTGTAGGTTTCTGGGCCATGAATGATCCGCGCGCCGAAGTGCCTGGCTTGCTCGAACACCTGGTCAATATCCTCAACCTGCACGCTGATGATGACATTGACCTCGCCGGCGCGAGGTGGTCGTAACTCACCAGAATCCTCCCAGGCTGGACTCTGGCCTTTTCGCGCGATGCTCAGCATGATGGCACCGCCGCCCGCAGAGAGCTGAGCCCCTTCGGGTCGGTCCGGGGGACCGTAGCGAAAGCGTTCGATGAAGCCGAAGACTCTGAACAGCCAGTCGATCGCCGCCCCAACGTCTTCATAGTAGAGAGTGGGGATGATGCCCGATGGTCTCGATCTGTTCAGCACCATGGTTACCAACGCAGTCGAGGTGAATCCTCGCCCGAAGTCAGGGTACTGAGCCTCACGGTAGTAGGCCTCCATCAACTCGTCAATGACTCTGTGGAGGGCCTGATCTGCTTAGATGTCGACAAGGTCACGCGGCCCAGCCCCAGATACAGCACAAAGCTCACGGCGAACGACGGGATGGTCCCGCCGATCTCCGTCATCCACGACGGCACGTTCGTGATCCACGAAGCATGCTCCACCAGCCACGGCGGCTGCCCAGAGGCCGCGTACACGGCGAACCCCGCCGCCCACGCCAGCATCCCCGCGACGTTCACACCCCCCACGAACCAGTACCGCCCGCCCGCGCGGTAAAGCTCGGCGGCCTCGTACTGCTGCCGGTGGTTCACGAAGTAGTCCGCGCACATCACCCCGAACAGCGAAACGAACACCCCGCCGATTAGCAGCAGGAACGTCTCGTACCCGGCGAGATCCACGATGATCGCGAACACGAACGCTGCGACGCCGACGGCCGCCGCGAGTGTGCGCTGGCTTAGCCGCACGAGGTTCTGCAGCGACACCGCGGTCGAGTAGATGTTCGCGAAGGCGTTGTCCATCTCGTCGACCAGGATGACGAAGAGAAACACCCATCCCAGCGCCAGCGGCAGCAGCGAGTCCACGAGGTCGAGCACGAACGGGTTCCCCGGGCTGAACTCACCCGCGGGGTACAGCGCCAGCACGTAGGCCGCCCCCAGGAAGAAGAACCACACGTTGGCGATGGTGTATGACGCGAACGTCGCCGCCATCGCGCCGGTGCCGTTGCGCGCGTACCGGCTGTAGTCCGCGACCAGCGGCAGCCACGACACCGGCAATGCCACCGCCAGGTCGACCGCCAGCCAGAACCCGGGCCATCCACCGGTACCGTCCCTGTTCCACAACTCGCTGAAGTCGTAGCCGTCCCACAGCCGCCACGTCAGCCATGCCGACGCCGCGATCACGATCCACACGCCGAAGCGCTCGAGGAACTGCCGCACGACGACGACAGGCCCGGCGACCGCGAACGCCGTCCCGGCGAAGGCGAACAGCGTCAGCCACAGGTAGTACCCGCCGAACCCGAAGTACTCGTCGCTGATCGCCTCCGCGGCCTGCGACATGATGATGATCTCGAGCCCCGCCCAGCCGATGAGCTGGCCGATATTCATCAGCGACGCGACATACGACCCGCGGATCCCCAGCGACGGGCGGAGCGCCACCATCGTCGGCACACCGAGGTCACTCCCCACCTTGCCCGCCAGCGCCAGCAGCGCCGATCCGATCACGCTGCCGACCACGATCGCGAACAGGGCGGTCTTCAGTCCCAGCGACGGCACGAGCAGGCTGCCCGCCACCAGCACCAGCAGACCGACGCCCAGGTCGCCCCACAGCACGCCGAACTGCAGCGGGCCCAGCGTACGCCGGGCAGGCGGGATTGGGCGGATCTCTTCGTGCGCCGTCGCCTCGAAAGCCATGAGCACCTCCGTTGGCAGCGGCTTCCCGGGCAACAAGAAACGCCGCTGGCGGTAGCAGGCGGCGTGTCGAAGCGTGTGTCCCTTCGCCGGTATTAGCCGGATCAGGTTCAAACGGTCGTCGCCGCTGCGACCTCTCAGCCCGCCTGCGCGGGCTCCCGTCACTGTCATATGCGGTTGTCGTGGCCACGGTACACCTGCGCCGGACGCTTCGCAAGACGCATGGCGTCGATCGCTAGACTGACGTATGGCTGAGATCCCCGCACCCGTCCATTCGCGTATCTTCGCCGTGGTCAACTGGCGCCGCCTCGTCCTTGCCGCACCGGTTCTGGTCGCCCTGGCGTTCGGCCTCGTGGTCCTCCTCCGCGCAAGCGATGCTACAGCAACCACGCCAAAGGCCGCCTTGTTGGATACGCCGCCCGTTGGAGACACCAGCGCCGGCGTCGTGAAAGGCCGGGCTGCGCGCGACTTCATCGCGACGACGCCTGATGGCTCCTCGATTCGTCTGAGTGACCTCCGCGGCAAGCCGGTGGTGATCAACTTCTGGGCCACCTGGTGCACAAGTTGCCTCACCGAGATGCCGGAGCTCAGGGACGTCCAGCAGGAGTTCGGCGCCGAGAATGTCCACGTGCTCGCGGTGAATTCGGGCGAGAGCAAAGCGTCCGCGCTGGAGTTCCTCGACTTCCTCGCCGCCCCGGACTTCAAGCCCGTCTTCGACCCGTCGCTCGCCGTCACCGATGCGTACGGCGTGATCGGGCTCTCGCACAGCGTTTTCATCGACGCCACTGGCGTCATCCGCGCGACCTATACCGGCCAGCTCTCGAAGGAGCTGATACGCGAGTACATCGCGGCGGCCTCCTCCGGAACCACCACCGGAGAGCCGCCCTTCAAGTTCCGCCTGCCCGGCAGCGTCGAGGCGCGCACGAGCGTCCTCCAGGTCGAGGAGATTGAGCATGGCCTCGCCCGCCTCACATCGAAACGCCTGCGCTGTGACGACTCGTTCTGCGCCGCTCCTGCAGTGGATGCGCTGGCCGCCCAGCCCGGCATCCTCGCCATCGATCGCGACCTCGCGTCCGATCCCCCGGCCGTCACCGTGACGTTCGAGCCGCAGGTGATGACGCTCTCGCGTCTCAGCGAGTCACTCGCGTCGCTTATCGAGCAGCAGGACGATCCGCTGTACCAGCAGCCGATGACGATCGAAGGGCCGTAGGGATCGGGCAGCCAGACTAGCGCGACGGCGGCGTTCCTACTCGCCCTGTGGCCGGGCTGCCGGCGCGATGCCGCGCACCGAGGCGATGTCCCTGGCCGCCGCAGCCGCCATCACGCCGACTTCGCTTGTGATCATGATCATGCGGTATCCGGCCGCCGCGTGTTTCGCCGCCAGCCCTGCGTTCGCATGCACGCCCGCGATGACGCCGTGATCGTGGCAGGCGCGCGCGATACGTAGTCGCGCCTCCTCCCACGGACCGTCGTTCTCGATCCGCGGCGGCATTCCCAATGACACGCTCATGTCGGACGGCCCGAAGTACACAGCGTCGACCCGGGGCACCGACAGGATCTCGTCAATAACCGCCAGCGCTTCCTTCGTCTCGATCATCGGGATCACGGCGACCTGCTCGTTCGCGTGCTCGAAGTAGTCGGCCCCGGCATACAGCGTGACGCGTCCAGGCCCGTAGCTGCGCGTGCCCAGCGGTGGGTACAGGCACGCCGCTACCGCCGCCCTCGTCTGTTCAACAGTGTTTGTCATCGGGATGATGACGCCCATCGCCCCGGCATCCAGAACCTTCCCGATGATGCCCGGTTCGTTCCACGGCACGCGAACGAACGGCATCGTGTCCGTCGTGCCCAGCGCCAGCAGCATCGTCACCGCCACCTGGTAGTCGATGTGTCCGTGCTGCATATCCACGCAGGCCCAGTCGAACCCGGCGTGCGCGATTACCTCGGCCGAGTACGCGCTGGGCACGGTCAGCCACGCCCCGTACGCGATCTCACCGCGCGCCCACTTCTGCTTGACCAGGTTGGTGCGCATCGACTCTCCCGTGCTCACACGAACAGTGGCGACATTCCCCGCTCTCTGACCAGCACCCCCATCTCTGCGTCGGAGGGTCGGGCGGCAAACCGTTCCGCCGCGTCAAGGACCTTCGGCAGCAAGGTCAGGTCGCCCGACGTGTTCAGGAACACCCCCGCACGCCCCAGCACCCAGTGCACCGCCCGGTCGATGTCCGCCTGGTCCGTCAGCGGCTCGTACCAGGTGCCGTGCGTGTGCTCCTTCTCGTTCCATGGTCCCAGCGTGATGCCCTTGATGGTCTGCATCGCGATCCCGCGATCGACGCACACCTTCGAGAGCCGCTCGAAGTCTGAGGCGTAGCCGGCGTTCTGCATCATCACGTAGTTGTACGGCAGCAGCACGCTGTCGAATGGAAACCGTTCCAGGCTGCGCAGGTGCATCGCAGCCACGGTCACGCCGTGGCCGGTTACGCCGATGAAGCGCGTCATTCCCCTGTCGCGGGCCTCGATCGCGAACTCCAGCGCCCCGCCCGCTCCCAGCGCCGTCCCCCACTCTGCTTCATCCACGAGATTGTGCAGTTGCAGCAGATCGACGTGGTCCGTCTGCAGCCGCTCCAGCGAGTGCTCGAACTGCGCCTTCGCGGTCTCGTACGTTCGCTCGTTCGTCTTCGTCGCCAGGAAGAAGCGCTCACGATGCTCCTGCATCCACGCGCCCACACGCCGCTCCGACCGCCCGTACGACGCGGCCGTGTCGATGTGATTGATCCCGCGCTCAATGAGGAGGTCCAGCGCCCGCGCGCCGTCTTCCTCCGATGCCCCCCACAGCGCCGCCGCACCGAAGATCGTGCGCGTGCTCTCGTGGCCTGTGTTCCCGAATAGGTGGGTGGGGATCATGTCCGCCTCCTTGCTTGAGCGCGAATACGTCCAGTCAGCCTACAGTGGGCCACCGTATACTGACAGCGTATGGCGAAGCATAGAGTACGTTTCAAGTGGGGCCGCCTGCTGGTCAATCCCACCACCCGCGTCGAGGCGCAGGACCGCGAGTTGACGACGCTGCGCGTCGACGGCCTGTTTTGCAGCGATGTTTGCGCGGTGCGCACCCGGCAGGCCTTGGAACGCCTCGACGGCGTCGAGCGCGTGAGTGTTGACTTCGAAGCGGGCGTAGCTACGATCGTGGGGCAGCCGCACGAAGCCGCGACCTACGAGCGCGCGTTGACGGGCGCGGTCGCC
Source organism: Chloroflexota bacterium (assembly GCA_016213125.1). GTDB lineage: Bacteria > Chloroflexota > Dehalococcoidia > DSTF01 > JACRBR01 > JACRBR01. The sequence continues at coordinate 10,062 of JACRBR010000103.1, forward strand.
GGGCGAGGCGTGCGCCGGCTCATCGAGCGGCTGGCAATGGCGATTCGCAGACATTGACTTTGCTACACCCGTCGCCCGGCCGCGTGGGATCATCGAAGCGGGCATGATGAAAGGACTCTCATGAAGATTGGCGCCCATGTCTCTACGGCCGGCGGGCTGCACACCGGCTTCGAGCGCGCGGCGGCCATCGGCGCCGAATGCATCCAGGTGTTCGAGTCTCCGCCCCAGCAGTGGGGCACGGCGCGTCTCACCGACGAAGCCGTGCAGCAGTTTCTCGACGCGAAAGCTGCTTCGGACATTGGCCCCGTCTTCATTCACGGTAAGTACCTGATGAACCTGGCGAGCGCCGACGCCAAAATCTTCAAGACGTCGGCCAGCACCCTTCGCAGCAGCCTCAACATCGCCGGGCGCATCGGGGCCGCAGGCGTCATCTTCCACACCGGCAGCCACAAGGGCCTCGGCTACGATGCCGTACTCGAGCAGATTTGTGAAGCCGCGACGAAGGTCCTCGCCGAGACACCCGAGGAGGCCTGGATGATCTTCGAGAACTCCGCCGGGCAGGGCGGCACCATCGGGTCCAAGCTCAACGAGCTGGGCGAGATCCTGCGCCGCATCGCCAACCCGCGCGCGAAGATCTGCCTCGACACCTGCCACGCGTTCGCCGCCGGATACGACCTCAGTTCGGGGGAGGGCGTCGCCGCGACGATGGAGGAGCTCGGATGCGAGATCGGCTTTCAGAACATCGCCGCCATCCACTGCAACGACTCCAAGACGCCGCTCGGCGCAGGTCGCGACCTCCATGAGAACATCGGCGAGGGCAAGATCGGCCGTGCGGGCTTCGAAGCGCTGCTCGCGCGCCCCGAACTGGCTGAGGTGCCTCTCCTGCTGGAGGTGCCCGGTTACAAGATCGACGGCGCCGGTAAAGGCCCCGACAAGCCCAACATCGATCTACTGAAGGAGATCCGCGCGAAGGTGTCCCGTAGCAGTTCTACACCGGCGAAGCCTGCCCGCAAGGTGGCGAAGAAGGGCGACATCTAGCTCCGCAAGCCTGGTGCCGCGCGAACGCGCCAACCACCCGGCAACCCGGTTGCGGAGGTCGCGCCGTCCTACCGGTACTTCACCACGGACGTTCCCGCTGCCATGTCGTGCCATGTGCGGCCGTCGTTCCACAACGCCCAGAAGTAGCCGAGGAAGAGCGGGATCGCGCTCACGAAGCTCACGAGGGCCCGCAGCGCCGACCTCTGCAGATCGGGCGCTCTCCCGGTGCGGTCATCTACCAGGTGCTGCCCGGTGATGATCATGCCGACCGTGCCTGCCGACGCGCCAAGGAGCCAGAAGTACCCGAACCAGATGCCGAGGTTGATCGACGATCCCAGGAGCAGCGGCATGGGCCCGATCAGCACTGGCGTCAGCACGAAGAAGGCGACCGTTTGGAGAATCGTGATGAGCACAATGTCGATGACGAAGCCGATGAGGCGTGTGAAGAAGTCCACGCGCACCATCCCCGAGAGCGCGTTCGGGACCGCGCGATCGAACCCTGCCACACGGCGCACACCCTCGATGCCGTCGCCAAGCTTCGCCACAACCTGCCGGTTGGCCGAGACCTCTTCTACCGTGACAAAGCCGATCTGCCCGAGGATCCGCACGATGTAGTGAGGCCCTTCCCGCCGGATGACGGGCAGCCGCGTGTTCCGGTTCACCGTCCGCATCACCTGCGACTCCGTCCCATCGGAAAATACCGGCAGCTTGTCCCGCACGGGGTACACAGCGAATTGCTGGTATGCCTGCATCGCAACCCCCTTCCGAAGAACTGGTCCCCTACAGATCTTCGGAACGAGTAGCGCATGCGTTGAGGGGTCTGCACCCGGGACGGGGAACGGCTCTAGCTTCCGGCCTCTAGTAGAGCGCCTGCTCGACCAGGCTTCGACCCAGAGACGGGGGCTAATAGATGGACGCGAGGCGCCGAATGTGAACCGCGAGAGCCTCTGCCCGACTACAGAGGAGGCTCTCATTTATTCCCAGACTTCGGGCCCCAGAAATGGTCGAAACGTCGGCGCCGCATCTCTTGAGGAAATCGCAGTAGTCATGAACCGCGTCGAAATCTCGATTCAGGAGTTGTTCTAGCTTGTCCTTCGCCGGGAGACGAATGGTGCCTCGACCCAGCGATTGATCCCACAAGAGGGTCGTGGACTTCATTCCCGCTGGATCTGAGTAGACTCGCAACGTCCAGCCGCGATTGGTGACGGTTGAGAGCATCACCCTGCCTCGCGTGACCGGTGGGACGCCAATGTCAAGGATGTCATCTATGTGAGCCAGAAGAGATGCGATTAGGGGCGCGTCTCGGAGAGACAGATCTGGTGCTATGTAGTCGAAACGGGAACGCTGGCCAGCCAACTGATTGACGATCGCGACAAACACAGATGCGTTGGCCCGCGCTTGTTCTGTCAGCCGCATTGACTGAACGAACGATGCGAGTTCTTGCAATGAGAGGGTCCCACCAGCGCTAAGGTCTCCGACCACGGAATGGACCGGTTCCGACAGGACATCGCGATAGACCCGCATCTGTTCGGCATCTTCAGTTCCCAGTTCAACTTCGATCCAGGCCTTCACACGACCTTCTTCCACAACGACGAAATCCGGTCGCACTCCATTCACTTGCTGCGGCGGATAGATGATTGCTGAAGGTGGTTCGCCAACCCTGGATAGAAGCCAGCACTTCGCTTCATCTAGCAACATGAGGCCGAACAACGCCACATTCAGACGATTCTCAGGAAGTGTGATGTGTTCGTTGGCAAAGGCTTCGGGCGGCGGTGCCGGTAAGCCGTCTTGCATCGTCAGTACAACGCTTGCTCGACGAGCGCTTCGGCGATCTCGTCGTCGCTCATGCCCAGGATCTCGCGGCAGACGTACTCGTTGTGCTGGCCCAGCAGCGGAGCCGGGCTTCGCAGCGACCCCGGAGTTTTCGAGAGCTTGAACGGTGACCCATCGTATGCGGATCGCCCCGTTTCCGGGTGGTCCAGGTATTCGAAGTACCCGCGCGCCCTCATCTGCTCGTCTTCCAGCACGTCCTTCGAGTTCTGGACGACGCCAGCGGGTATACCCTTCGACTGCAGCAGGGCCATCGCATCTTCGGCGGTGCGCTCCCGCGTCCACTCGGTGATGTTGGCCTCCAGCTCGTCCTCGTTGGCTTTGCGCGCGTCCAGCGTCGAGAACTTCGCGTCCTCAGCCCACGCGGGCGAGCCCATGACGTCCACTAACGCCTGCCACTGCGCATCGTTGAAAACGCCGAACGCCACCCAGCGGTCCATCGGCTGGTTTTCCCACGTGATGTCCTGGCAGCGGAAGGCTCCGTGCGGCGACGCGTATGAAAGCCGGTTGCCCTTCCGCGTCTGCACCCGGCCGTTCTCGTTGTAGTCCATGACCACCGGGCCCAAAGTTGAGATCACGGACTCCAGCTGCGCCAGCTCGATGCACTGTCCCTTGCCGGTCTTCTTGCGGTGGCGCAGCGCCGCGATGATGGCGATCAGCGTGTGGCCGGGGTTGATCACATAGTCCGGGTAGTTGGTGCCCAGGCCCATCGGCGGGCGGTTCGGGAACCCGCTGAGCTCGTTGTAGCCGGTGATCGCGTTCAGCACCGCGCCGAAGCCGAAGAAGTCACGGTGCGGCCCGTCGAACCCCTGCATCGGCTGGTACGCCGCGATGATGTCCGGGTTGATCTTCTTGAGCTCTTCGTAATGAAACCCCCAGCGGTCGATCATCCGTGGCGTCTGGTTGGTGATGAAGACATCGCACCAGGCGATGAGGCGCCGCGCCATCTCCTTCCCCATCTCCGTGCTCAGGTTGATGGTCACGTCGAGCTTGCCGGCGTTGTAGTTGTTGAAGTATCCGCTGACGTTGTACCCGGTCTTCGTCACTTTGCCGGTGTTCGCGCATTTCGGGCAGCCGCTTCCTCCGCAATCTGGGCACACTTGTTGCGCGAAGGGCATGACGCCTCGCAGCCCGTCGATATGCGCCTCCGACTCCACGCGCACGACAGTCGCACCGTACCGTGCCAGGTTCTGCGCGCAGATGGGCCCGGCCCCGAACCACGAGAAGTCCGCGACTTTGATGTCCGTCAGCGGCATCGTGTGTTTGCCTGTCATCTCGCCGACCTCCTGCCTCGCACCCGGCTAGATCGCGCCCGCCGCCTGCAGCCGTTCCATCTCGCCCGCGGAAAGCCCCAGCTCGCCGCCGAAGATATCGCTGTTGTGCTCACCCGGAAGCGGCGCCCTTCGCCGCATGGACCATGGCGTTGCCGAGAGCCGGTACGGTGGACCGGTGAGCGTCACGGTGGCACCCAGGTGGTCGTGGTCGACCTTCTGGTACCACTGCCGCGCGGCAAGCTGCGGATTCTTCGCCAGGTCCTCGGGGGTGGACACGATGCCGATCATGAGGCGCTGCTTCTGGGCCTCTTCGTAGATGTACCACTTGCTGAAGGAAGCGATGAAGCGCGCAAAGACCTCCCGCATGTGGCCGAGCACCTTGATGCGGGCCGGCAGCTTCTCGGGCTCGCGAACGAGCCCCGTCAGGAAACCGAGGTTGAGGCTCTGCACCATCTCGTAGTTGTCGCCCTCGGTCAGGTCCTCGGCCTTCCCCTCACGCGCCATCCACTCCACCATCGTCGTCCAGGGGGCGCCGCCCGGCGTGCCGAGGTAGCAGAACACCTGGCCGTCGTTGGCGTCGAAGATGCCTATGCCGGGCAGATCGATCGGGATGAGCCCGCGCGCGCCCGTCCTCGACGCAATGCGATGGGTCATGTCGTAGGCCATCATCGCCGTCTCCTGGTTGATGCAGAGCGCCTCCTGCATCGAGACGTCGACGTGCTGACCCTCGCCCGTGAGGTCGCGGTGGTATAGCGCCATCATCGTGCCGGCAGCCCCATCGATGCTGGCGCAGATGTTGCCCTGGTTACCGTACGGGCGGTTCGGCGGGTCCTCCTTGTCCCCCGCCAGCCACATCATCCCGCTCATCGCCACGCCCGCGATGTCCGACCACTCGTATCCCGCATGCGGCCCTGTCTGGCCGAATCCGGTCATCGAGGTCAGGATGATGTCCGGCCTGATCTTGCAGAGCCCGGCATACCCTAGCCCCAGCGAGTCCAGGTATCCGGGCTTGTACGTCTCCGCGACGACATCTGCTGTCGCGACGAGCTTTTCGAACGCCACCCGGCCTTCGGGCTTCGTGATTTCGAGCGTAATGCTCCGCTTGTTCGTGTTGTTGTGGAGGAACGTCAGGCTGCGGTCCGCCGCCTTCCCGTCGTGCCAGAACGGCCCGATCTCTCGCAGCGGGTCGCCCGCGGGCGGCTCGATGCGAATCACGTCGGCGCCCAGGTCGGCGAGGAGCTTCGTGCAGTAGACGCCGGTCTCGCCCGTGAGGTCCAGCACGCGGATATCGGAGAGCGCGGAGTCAGGCATTGGCCCCTCAGTTCTTATGTGGTCTTTGCTGTGGGATTGTCCGCCGGTGGCTCGTCAGGTGCAAGATCGACGGGCCACAGCGCGCAGGAGTCTCCGGATCTTCGCGGTGCCGATCTCGCTCGACTGCGGCCGCCCACATGTAATCAGATACCGCATGTCGCGCGGACGTCAGACGGACGCCTGCACCCGGCGCTTCAGGCCCTCGGAGAGGATCTCGGCGGCGCCGCGGACCATGTCGGCGAAGATGTCCTTCGCGGGACGAGACTCGTGCAGCATGCCGGAGATCTGTCCTGCCGGGTTCATCAGCAGTTCGAGGCGGTTCGCCTCGCGTGCCCCCGCCATGATCTCGCCGGAGACGATGCCCTGCATGCCCATCGGCAGCGCGTCGAGTTTCTGACCCTCCCAGTACTCGATGAGCGGGTTGTTGATGTTGCGCATGGTCTTGCCGCTGTAGAGGCGTGTCACGCGCGTGTCTTCTTCCGTCGCAGCGAGGATGCGCTCCTTCAGCAGGTCGGGCCAGGTCGCCTCGCGTGAGACCAAGAACGCCGTACCGATCCACACGCCGTCACATCCCGCCGCCAGCGCCGCCGCGATCCCGCGCCCGTCGCCGATGCCGCCCGCGGCCACGACGGGCGTCGGCGCAATGGCGTCGATGACCTGCGGGATGAGGGCGAGCGTGCCGATGCGGCCCGTGTGACCGCCCGCCTCCGTGCCCTGCGCGACGACGACGTCGGTCCCGCTGTCGGCCAGGCGTTTTGCGTTCTTCACGTTGCCGACGAGCCCGATGACCTTCGCGCCCTGCGCACGAAACGCCTCGACATAAGGTCCCGGGTTTCCAAGCCCCGCGGCGAACACCGGCACCTTCAAGTCTAGAATCGCCTCGACCTGCTTCTTCGAGAAGTCGGTGGCTCCCAGCCGCCGCATCCCCGCCGAAAAGTCCTCGTCCCGCCCGCGTTCCGGTAGCCCGAATTCGCCTTCCGCCTTGGTGATGAACTCCTGGTAGGGGGCCGGCAGGTAGTCGCGCGGCCGCTTCGGCGAGGCGTTCACCTGCGCCGGCGAATCCTTCCCTTTGCCGTTTGTTGTTTGCTCTTTGCCCTCGGCGGAAGGAGCCCGGGCCACGCCTGAAGGGAGCAGCACGTCTACGCCGAACGGCTTCGACGTCAGGTCGCGAATCCGTCGCACCTGGCGCTCGATCTCCTCGGGAGGCATGGACGCCGCGCCGACGATGCCGAGCCCCCCGGCCTCCGAGACCGCCGCCACCAGCTCGGCCGTGGCCACGCCGCCCATCCCCGCGAGGATGACCGGATACTCGATATCAAGGATGTCGCAGAGTCGTGTATGCAGGATAGGTCGGCCCATAGGGCACCTCCGGGGAAACCGTGGGGCAGCTACAAATCGCACCCTCACGTACAGGTGAGGCCAATCTATCGCTGCCCCCGAGGCCGGGCAAGAGACCGTTGGCTCTTCGAATCGAAGCGGCCATCCAACACTGGATCTCAGTTTCGATGAAATCCACTTCAGGTATCTCAACCTGTGTCGATGTTGAAGGAGGTAGGGGGAAGTCATAGCCGGACACGGATGTCGAGCCCGTTCGGGCCGCGCGTGACTCATACAGGCGGCTCTCATCGAACGAATGAGATGGGAGTTCCCATGCGCCTGCACCTGCTGCTTCCTGCCATCCTGCTCAGTATCGCCGGCACCGTGTGGGCCCCGCGCCCGCAGACCGCCTCCGCGGGCGGCAACCTGCCACCCATCGTCACGATCCTGAGTCCCGCCGACGGCGCGTCCGTTGCCCCCGGTGCGATGATCTCGTTCTCCGCCACGGCGATCGATCCGGAGACCGGGCCGCTGGGAGGCGTGTTCATGTTCTGGGCCTCCAACATCCAGGGGGGCCTCGGCGTCGGTACGGCGTTCTCGCGGAACGACCTCATTACCGGCACCCACATCGTTACCCTGCGCGCCACGGACCCGGGCGGCATGCAGACCGCCCGATCGATAACCATCACCGTGTGTGTCCCCACCGCCACGCCTACAGCCACCCTCACGCCTGTCCCCACTGCCACGCCCACGCGCACCCCCAC
>JACRBR010000105.1 GCA_016213125.1 Chloroflexota bacterium
GCCCAGGGGGCGTGACGTGCGTCGAAGCCGCACGATAGTCCCGGGGCTTTGGGCCGGTCCTCGCTGCAGTGCGTCTGTTCGTGCGTAACATCGGGGCCTCCCTGGGTCTTAATTGCTCGGCACTTTTCGGTTTTTCCGACGCGCGGGCGGGGGCTTCTGGATTCAATTGCTTGGCACTTTTCGGCTTTTCGGCGTGGGTGTTGGGACTCCAGATTCAATTGCACGGCGCTTTTCGGTTTTGGGACCGCTCCACGAGCGAACCGGTTGCGCCGGCCGAATGACGAGTGGCTCCCGGGGAGATTCTGGGGCCAGCGGGGGCGGATCTCCAAGCGCGGCGGATCACTTTTGCGAATTTGGCTCGGGCGCTACGGTGCAGGTATGTGCAGGAGCATCAAGCGGCTACGTGAGCGAGACGAAGTAGCGCCGGAGGAGGCGATCCGGGAAGCGGCGCTGCAGTACGTGCGGAAGATCTCAGGCTACCGGCAACCCTCGCCGAAGAAAGCGGCGGCGTTCGAAGCGGCGGTGGAGGAGATCGCCGCCGCGTCAGCACGGCTGCTGGAGGGAATTACGTCCCCCGAGAAATAGGCGGAACGGCTCGGCAAGCGCACCGGGCCTTTCCAGTTACACTGTCACGGACGAGGAGACGCCGGCACATGGTTGTTGAAACACCAGCTGAATCGGCCATCCGTGAAATGACCGATATCATTGCGCGCCGCTTTCACCCCCTGAAGATATACCTCTTCGGATCACTCGCGACCGGCAGTGCAACACGAGACAGCGACGTCGATCTGCTCGTTGTCATGCCGGACGGAACCGATCCTCACGATGAGGCAATTCGTATAGGCGCTGCCCTGGCGCGGATGCGAGTGCCAAAGGATGTCGTCGTGACGACCCCCGCGGAGATCAGGCGTAGGGGCCATGTGGTCAATTCTGCCTTGCGTTCTGCCCTTCGCGAGGGGCGGCTGCTGTATGGCCGACCCTGAGACGCGCGAGGTTGCTGAGGAATGGCTGGCGTTCGCCCGCGAGGACCTCGCCATCACAAATTTGGCCGGGGCATCGAATCGGATTCGATGTTTCCACGCACAGCAGGCCGCCGAGAAAGGCATCAAGGCTCTGCTGACTCTTCTCGAGATCGAATTCGTACGAAGCCATGACCTGAACTACCTCGCGCAACTCCTCCCGCAGGAACTTGCGTTGGAAGCTGACGTGCTGGATCTCGAGCGGTTGTCGAGGTGGGCAGTCGAGCTCCGCTATCCGGGTTCGAGCGAGATCGACCGCAGCGAGCGTGATGTGGACAAGCTCCACGCGATCGCGCAAGCCATCGTCGACGAAATCGCCGGGCGGTTCTCCGGCGACGGTGTCTGACGCGAGGTCGTCAGCCTTACGGGTACTCGCACACGCTGCTACAACCGCTATGGCTGCCGCGTGGCGAGGTAAGCGCGAATTTCGGCCAGGTGCTCGTGCACGTGATCGATGCCGTTTCCCTGGAGCATCTTGGCACACATGCGGCCTTCGGCGAACCGCTCCTCGGGGAGGGCATCGGCGGCGGCGACGAGCAGGTTGAATGCTGCGACGTGCCCCGCGACGACGTCGACCACCGATTGAGCATCGGCTTCCGCCGCAAAGGCGGCATTCATGTTGTCGTCGTCGGAGTAGTCGGCGCCTTCGGGGATGGGGGGCTGGCCGCTGGCGATGCGATGCATCATCTCGGTATTGAGGCGCTGCCAGCCGGCGATGTGGCCGAGCACGTGCTTGATGGACCAATCACCAAACGTCCGAGACAATATGACCTCGTCACTTAGTCCCGCGACCATCCGCGTTAGTTCGTTGTTGGCCTCGATCGCGGACTCAATCAGCTGTTGCTTCGACATCCCGCTCTATCCTACGGGGTTGCCGGGGCCCGGTCGCCGGCGCGCTTGTAGTTGTCTTCGAAGCGGAAGCGTGAATCCTGCGTGAGCATCACGTAGCTGCCGAAACGTTCGTCCGTGCCGTCGACGAGGTCCAGCGGGTCGAAGTGCTCGTCCTCGATCGTCCCGAACTGCTTCTTGATCCGGTACAGCGTGTCGCGCTCCGCCGGGATGCGGCCCATCTCCCGGATGAGGGCGCGCATTTCGCGCGGGGCCATGCGCTGACCGTAGATCGCGCCGGCGGAGGTGCTGATGCTCTCGTTGATGAGCGTGCCCATGAAGTCGTTGCAGCCGGCGTCGAGGGCCATCTGGGCGAGCTTGGGGCCCTCTTTCACCCATGACGCCTGGATGTTGGGGATCCAGTTGTTGAGCATGATGCGGGAGACGGCGTACATCTTGATGACCTCTGCGCCGGTCGCGCCGCCGCGCAGCCCTTCGACGAGGCCCTTCTTGTACATCGGGGCTTCCTCGGCGATGAAGCTCAGCGGCACGAACTCCGTGAACCCGCCGGTCTCACGCTGGATGTCCCGCAGCAGCCCGATGTGCTCGGCACGATGCCGCACTGTCTCCACGTGGCCGTACATGATCGTCGACGTCGTGCGCAGCCCATTGCGGTGGGCGGCGGTGATGACCTCGATCCACTGATCCTTGGTGATCCGCCCCGGCGCGATGCGATCGCGCACATCCTGGTCGAGGATCTCCGCTGATGTCCCCGGGAGCGAGCCCACCCCGGCGTCCTTCAGCGCACGCACGTACTCCTCGATCGAGCAGCGCGCCCGCACGGCCCCGTACAGCACCTCCTCCGGCGAGAAGCCGTGGATGTGCATGTCGGGAAGCGCGCGCTTGATGGCCTTCGTGAGTTCGACGTAGTAGTAGCCGTCCATCTTCGGCGGCAGCCCGGCCTGGACGCAGATCTCGCGCGCGCCGAGATCCCACGCCTCCTGGGCGCGGCGGATGACCTCTTCCATCGGGAGGAAGTAGCCCTCCTCCTCGCGGTGCTCGCGCGAGAACGCGCAGAAGCCGCAGTGCTTGATACAGACGTTCGTGAAGTTGATGTTGCGGTTGATGACGTACGTCACAACATCGCCGACGGTCCGTCGCCGCAGTTCGTCGGCGGTGTGGATCGTCGCCGTCAGCGAGGGGCCGGAGGCCTCGAACAGCGTGACCCCTTCATCGACGCTGATGTCGTTCCCGTCGAGCGCGCGCCCCAAGATGCGGCCCACCTCCGGGTCGACGCGCAGCGGAAGTGAGAAGTCGGTGTCGTCGGTCGTCTGTCGGCGCTCGTCGGTCATCGGAGTGTCGCTTTCGCTAGGTGAACGATCTTATGGCCAAGAAGAAGGACGCGGCGCTCATCACCATCCCAAACAGCGAAAGCCCGACGTTTATGACTGCGGCCTCAGGTCGGGATGGCTTCACCAGGGGCTGGAACGCCCACGCAAGCCAGTCTGGGGCCCAATCAGGCGGCTCCCTTTGAAAGAAGGCGTAGATGCCGTGGCTGCCCTGGCGGAAAGTGCGTACGGCCTTCACCGTGATCATCAGGAGGAAAAGGCCGCAGGAGACGTAGATCAGGCCGTACGCTGTGTCTTCGGACATCACCTCATCCTGCGTTCAGGACAGGTCTGAAGACCTGTCCGTACGGGGCTATCCTTTCCATGCTTCTGCTTCTCTGCTCACCAGGCCCTTTGTGTCTGCTAATGGGGCGGTCACCTCGCGGATGCGCTCCGGCACGTAGCCCTGGAACCCGCGATCCTCGCGCACATACTCCGGATAGATCCCGAACCGCTCGCGCAGCGTGAAGCCCGCGTCCGCGCACGTCTCTCGCAGGTCCAGCAGGTTCGGCCACGGCCTCTCCGGATTGATGTGGTCCTTCGTCACCGGCGAGATCCCGCCCCAGTCGTTAATGCCGGCGAGCAGGTACATGCCGTGTGCGTCGGGCGTCAGGTTCGGCGGTGCCTGGATGTTCATCTCCCCGCCCAGCAGCAGGCGCGCGGTCGCGATCGTCCGCAGCATCTCGAAGACCGAAGGCTCGTCCTTGTGCCGCATCGCGATGTCGTCCTTCACGCGGAAGTTCTGGACGATGACCTCCTGGATGTGGCGGTACTCGTCGTGCAGATCGCGGATCGCCAGCAGCGAGTCCACCCGCTCCTCGCGCGTCTCGCCGATGCCGATGAGAATGCCTGTGGTCCACGCGACCTTCTCCTCGCCGGCGATGCGCATGGTGCGCAGGCGCTCCTCGGGGATCTTGCCGGGGCAGTTCCAGTGCGCCTGCCCCTTCTCGTGCAGCCGCATCGACATGACCTCGAGCATCATGCCCATCGACGCGCTCACCTCGCGTAGTGACACGATTTCGTCGCGCTCCATCAGCCCCTGGTTGATGTGCGGCTGCAGCCCCGTCTCGCGCAGCACCAGCTCCGCCATCTCGCGCACGTACGACGACGTCGTCGTGTGGCCGTAGCGCGCGAGGTCGTCGCGCACAAAGTCGTACGTCTCCTCCGGCCGCTCGCCGAGCGAGAACAGTGCCTCCTTGCAGCCCATCCGCTGCCCCGCGCGCGCGACCGCGAGCACCTCGTCGGGCGACATCGTGTGAGCAAGCTCGTCGCGAGGGCCGCGCGCGAAGGTGCAGTAGCCGCACTTCTGGCGGCAGAGGTTCGTGAGCGGGATGAAGACCTTGCGGGAGTACGTGACCGTGCGGCCGTGGTGGCGGTCGCGGAGCTCTGACGCGGCGGCCATCATCTGGGTGAGAGCGGTCGCGTCGGCGTGGATGAGGACGTAGCCGTCGGACGCAGTGAGGCGCTCGCCGACGAGCGCGCGGGCGGTGATGTCTTGGATGCGGTCGGGCGCGGTTGTGAGCTCGATCATCGTCCCCGTATCGGGCGGAGCTAAAGCTCCGCGGGTACTTGCCCTTCCCCTGCACAAACAAAAATGCCAGCGCCGTGGACGCCGCTGTGCGGCGATCCTTCGGCCCGGCGACTGGCTCGTACCGCCAGCAGGTGTGACCCGCCAGGTTCTTCGACTGCTATCTGTGGATCATAGGTAGTCCGCGCGCGGCGAGTCAAGGGCTGGAAGGCGATCGGCGGTCAGCAGGTCAGCCCCCACGCGTTAGGCCGCGGATTGGAGGGCGCTGCGGCCTTCGAGGGGGGTGAGGGCGAGATTGAGGGCGGCGGTGGTGACCTGCGGCCAGTCGGGGGCGAGGGTGCGCACGGGGTTGGTGGCGAGACGGAGTAGCGCAAAGGACTCGCGCAGGTCGAGGTCGCGCGGGTCCCAGCGGAAGCGCTCGAGGGCGGTGGCGCAAAGCTGGTCGTGGTAGGCGGCGGAAGGCGCGCTGCGGAGGAAGTGCGCGGACCAGCGGAGGTGGGCGAGCATGTTCGCGACGTCGAGCATCTGGTCGCCGGGGGCGCACTCCTCGAAGTCGACGAGGCCCAGCGCGCCGTCGGGCAACATGATGAGCTGGTCGTCGTAGAAGTCGTTGTGCGCGACGCCCGTAGGACGCCAGCCGTCCTCGAGCGGCTGCAGTGCGACCAGGATCTCGCCGAGCGTCCGGAGGGCGTCCTGCCCTCGCAGGATCTGCGCGAGAAACCGCCGCGAGAATCGCATCGAGTGCCCGAGATCCGTCGGAGCCATGCCGGCCGGCGGATCGAGCGACCAGAGCGATGCTAGGTTGTCGAGGATCAGCGATGGATCGGGTGCATCGCCGGCCATGATGTGGTGCCGCACCGTCTCGCCCGGCATGGCCTTTAACCACACGACGCCGCCTTCGTCCCACGCGCCGGCCAACGTCGGCACGCGGAACGTCGACTGATCCGCGAGGAGCCCGGCGGCGACGAACCGCGGCATCATCTTTGGCCGCATGGCGCGCGCGAATAGCACCAGCTTGCGCTCCCGGCCGCGGCGGATACGCGCGGTGTACCGCAGGACGGCGCGGGTCGATGGCCTGTATCGCACGGGCCGGACCCGGAGGCGGTTGCTGCGCAGGCCGACATGCTCCCGC
>JACRBR010000109.1 GCA_016213125.1 Chloroflexota bacterium
CAAGCGGGACTGGACGGCGGGGGAGCGGCACCTGCGTCCACATCACCGTTTCCCGAGGAGCGTCACCTTGCGACCGCCCATGCCGGTCGCTGGAAGAGCTGGACTCGATGAGGGACGTCTCTGAGATGCTCCATGGTCAGGTGCCGACGTGATTCGCCCGCGCCCGACGGTCCGCCTATCCGAGTACCGCGCGCTCGCGCAAGAATTCCGAGCCCGTCGGCCGGCCTGCGTCCTGTGCGCCGGCTGCCTGACCGACGCGCTACTTGTCGCCGCGTCCCGGTGGGGTCAGTACGTCACGTGCGCGACCCTCTCGAAGGCGCGGGCCGGCCGTCGTTCGTGCGCGTGTCGTTCGCACGGGCACAACCTCTGCCAGCCGTGCCACGAGGCTCTGATCGAGGTCGGCGACGAACTCGCCGAAGGCGTCGTGGTGGCCCGGGGCCTGCACGCCCTTCGATGGCACGCCGGCCGCGACGTCGCATGCCACTGCTTAGCGCCGACCAAAGAAGCTCACCGCGGAGTTGGCCGTGCGGTAGACGTCTCCCCGCGTGCGACAACACGAAGCAGATCTCACACCAGACGCGACCATCATGGTCGCCCCTCCCTATCGGGAAGCATCATGGTCGAGGTCCTGCTGCCCGACCATCTTGGTCGCGGCGCGTGGAGGGAGGCCGACGACGCAACCATCTTGGTCAACGGGTCGCTCGCCCTAGCGGGGGTCAACGACAGCCGGCGGCTGGCCCTCCACCCTGAGCAGCATCTCTCGCTCGATGCCGCTCCTGGGCGCCCGAGCGGATGGCGATGACGACAAGCCACAGCCAAGAGAGGATGTCGCCTGCACCCGGGGCCCGGCGCGGCGCTCCGCCGATCGAGCATCCACCGTTGCCGAACTCGGGACCGCCTCGTGCAGGGGTTGGCGTGCGCCGGCTTGGGTGAGCTTGTTGACCGTCGTCGCGCGCCACGGGTCCCTGTCCCTGAACCAGCCAGTCGACCACGCTTCGACCGAAATCGAGATTCGCACTCGTGGCCGAACCTTGTTCGCGTTGCAGCAGGCGGACGACCCGGTCTTGAAGCAGGTCAGAGTCGCCAACAATCAACAGTCGCCCGGGCCGCACGCTCTCCTGGATGACCGCTGACGGCCCTGTGGCCGGGCTGTTCGAGTCGGTGGGCGCTTGCCTGTTGGCCCAGGCGCTACGAAAGCGCCCCTCGACCGCGACAGCCAGCACGAACGGGCCGCGGTCGCTGCCGAGCCCCCACTCCTGGAAGGGATCGAGGTTGGCGCCCGGCGCCGCGCTCCAAGACTGGTCCTGCGTGGACTCGCTGATGACTGTCGTGGTGAGCTGGCTAGAGCCGCGGAGCGATGGATCGATCTGTATGGACGAGGCGAACGCCAGCGTTAGGTCCGACACGCCCTGGCCGACCGGGTGGCTGCCGGAGAGCCTCGCAAGTCGCGGCCACGCCGGGAACGGGACCACGACTGGCGTTTCCGAGTCAGGCAGGCGCGCCGGGATCCTCCCGCACTGCGCGTCGAACACGATGTCCTCGTTGATCCTCACGCCGTACGGTCCGATGAGATCGTTGATGCCGGTGTCGTTCCTCTCGGACGTGAGGACAGGTTCGTCCGTATCGACCGTGACGCCGTCCACGAACAGAGCGATGGAGCCGCCTCTCATCAGGTACTGGTCCAGCTCGAACAACTCGGTCGGCGGGATGCGGTGGGTCGGTCCCAGGATCACGATGGCGCGCGTGTCGTCGGGGATGCGCGGCGTTCGTTCCAGCGAGATGCTGCTCACATCATGGTTCAGCAGGGTCTCACGGAGAGCGCTGATCGTCGGCCTTGGTCGCGCCGCCCCAGCATCATCGGCGGTCGCGAGGTCCGGCTCACCGTGTCCGACTACGAACGAGACGGTTGCTCGGCTTCGTTCGCCGCGAGCCGCATCGCGATCGAGCTGCCGGGCGGCTGGCTCGGCCGCCTCGGCTGGGCGGGCAACCTGTGCCAGCCCCCCACCGTCCGATACCAAACGGGCGAGCGCGCGGACCGTGCTGGCCTGCGAGTAGGTGGCGCCCATCCCCGCCGCCGTCACGACCAGCACGCCTGCGAGCGCCCCAACCCAGACGCGACGGTGCCGCGCTCTTGGCATGTTGTCGGCCCGCGGTGCGCGGAGGCTCGTCCCCATCAGCAGGCCGGCGATCGCGGTACCCCCGAGCGTGACGTACCAACCGGGTTCGAGGACGAGCGCGCCACCCACGTCGTAGCCCGACTGTCGCGGAGCGGTCCACCAGACCCACGTCAGGTGGGCCAGTTGCAAGGCCACCGTCGTGCCCGCCGCCACGAGACCCGCGACAACTGGAGACCGGGTCCCACGCGCTGACGCGATAGACGCGATCGCGAGCAACAGGCTCACCACCAGACTCGCCAGGAGGGCAACGATGAGCCAGCGGCCGGCCCGCACCAGCCCGGCGTAAACGGCCGCCCCGCATGTCAGGCCCGCCTCCAGTAGAGAGGGTGGCTGGTAGCCGGGTGCGCAGTGCGTGTCGATCGACGGAAGGGACTCGTCCTCCCCCAGCGTCACGTCCCCTTGGCTGAGCTGCCACCCGCTCGCCTGCGCCACGTCCTTGGCCACGCACCGGAAATCCATCCAGGGCAAGAAGAACGCGACCAGCGCGAGGCCGAGGCTGCCGGTCGACAGACTCGCGGCGAGGCGGTCGCTCAGGCGGGTGCGCTGCGGGGTCGACGCATGCCCGCGGCCGGCGCGTTCGCTCGGACACCCGCACTTCGGACACGCAACCGCCCGGTCGCTAACCTCTGCTCCGCACTCGACGCACGCAATGAGCGCCATCCCTCGCAGCCTCCTCGGTATCGGATCTTGCTGCCGGGTCGTGGCCTACGTC
>JACRBR010000104.1 GCA_016213125.1 Chloroflexota bacterium
GGTCATCTCGCGGGCGGCCGACGAGCTGAAGGAGCTGGCCGAGAAGGCCGACATCCCGGTCATCACGACACTGCTGGGGCTGGGCGGCTTCCCGGGCACGCACGAGCTGTTCATGGGCATGCCGGGCATGCACGGGATGTACTGGAACAATCTGGCGATCCAGGAGGCGGACGTCCTCATCGCCATCGGCATGCGGTTCGACGACCGCGTGACGGGCGCGCTGAAGGAGTTCGCGCCGAACGCGCGCATCATCCACATCGACATCGACCCGGCTGAGATCGGCAAGAACGTGCGGGTGGCGATCCCGATCGTCGGTGACGCGCGGACGGTGCTGCAGCAGCTGCTGCCGCACGTGAAGCCGGCGCGGCACGACGCGTGGCGCGCGTGGATCGCCGACCTGCGCGCGAAGCATCCATCGATCGCGATCCCGGAGACGGACCGCATCCTGCCGCAGTACGTCATCAAGAAGATCTACGAGCTGTCCGGTCCCAACGCCTACTACGCGACGGGCGTCGGCCAGCACCAGATGTGGGCGGCACAGTACTTCTGGGGTGACAACCCGTACTCGTTCGTCACGTCCGGCGGGTTGGGCACGATGGGCTTCGAGGTGCCGGCCGCGATCGGCGTGCAGTTCGCGCGTCCGAACGACACCGTCTGGTCGTTCTGCGGCGACGGCGGGTTCCAGATGACGATGGAGGAGCTGGCGCTCTGCACGGAGTTCGAACTGCCGATCAAGTTCGCCATCATCAACAACCACTTCCTGGGGATGGTCCGGCAGTGGCAGGACAAGTTCTACGCAGGCAACCTCTCGTCGGTGCGCATGTTCCAGCCGGACTTCGTGAAGATCGCCGAGGCGATGGGCATCACGGGCATCCGGGTGACCGACAAGGCGATGGTGGAGTCGTCGATCGAGGCGGCGCTGCGCCACCCGGGCGCGGTGCTCATCGACTTCCACGTCGAGCACGTCGAGGATTGCTACCCGATGATGCCGCCCGGGGTGAGCCTGTCCGACACGATCGACCAACCGCCGGTCAAGGATCTGCTGGAGGCCATCCGATGAGTGGACGACTGCATACGATCGTGGCGCTGGTCGAGAACCGGCCCGGCGTGCTGAACAAGATCGCCAGCAAGTGGCGGCAGCGCGGCTTCAACATCGAGAGCCTCACGGTCGGCCACAGCGAGATCCCGGGCCTATCCCGCATGACCTTCACTGTAGACGGCCAGGCGCACGACATCGAGCAGGTGACCAAGCAGCTCTTCAAGGTGATCGAGGTCGTGAAGATCAGCGATGTCACCGAGCAGGAGACGGTCGCGCGCGAACTGGCGCTTATCAAGATCGCGACGACGAAGGAAACCCGTAGCGCCGTGATCGAGATCGTGGATATCTTCCGGGCGAAGATCGTCGATGTCGCGGCCGATTCGCTCGTCGTCGAGGCGACGGGCACCGAGGACAAGGTCGACGCGATCATCGCGATGCTGACACCGTAGGGGCTCAAGGAACTGGTGCGCACGGGGCGCGTCGCCATGACGCGCGGCGGGGTGCAGACGGTGGGCGCGCCGTCGCGCAACGGACAGGAGCGGCATTACAAGTCCGCGGGTGAGGGCAAGCCAAAGGTGGGGAGCCTGATTTGACCGAAGGCAGACGACCATCGCGCTCAGGACAGGTCTAAAGACCTGTCCGTACGGGTCCTGAAACCGAACGTACGGGCCCTGAACAGGCGGTGGAAGAGACGAGAATCTCGCCCGAAGGTTGCGGGCGTGCAAGCAAGAGGGGACAGCAAACCGCATGCCACAGATGTACTACGACAAGGACGCCGACCTGGGCCAGCTCAAGGGCAAGGTCGTCGGCGTGATCGGATTCGGCAGCCAGGGCCACGCCCACGCGCAGAACCTGAAGGACAGCGGCTGCGACGTGATCGTGGGCCTCTATCCCGGCTCGAAGTCGTGGCCGAAGGTGGAGGCAGCGGGCCTGCGCGTCGGTACGGTACGCGAGGTCGCCGAGGCGGCCGATCTCATCATGATGACGGTGCCGGACCAGGTGGCGCGGGAGATCTACTACGACCACATCGCCGACCAGCTGAAGCCGGGGAACATGGTGCTGTGGGCCCACGGCTTCAATGTGCACTACGGCCAGGTGCAGTCGCCGGACGATGTTGACGTAACGATGGTCGCGCCGAAGGGGCCAGGCCACCTCGTCCGCCGGGTGTACACAGAGGGCGGCGGTGTGCCCGCGCTGATCGCGATTCACCAGAACGCCACCGAAAACGCGAAGCAGATCGCGCTCGCCTACGCGAAGGGCATCGGCGCCACCCGCGGCGGCGTGCTGGAGACGACGTTCAAGGAGGAGACGGAGACCGACCTCTTCGGCGAGCAGTCGGTCCTCTGCGGCGGCACGACGGCGCTGGTGAAGAGCGCGTTCGAGACGCTGGTCGAGGCGGGCTACCAGCCCGAGGTCGCGTACTTCGAGTGCATGCACGAGCTGAAGCTCATCGTCGACCTGATGTACGAGGGCGGCATGGAGTACATGCGGTACTCGATCAGCGACACAGCCGAGTATGGCGACTACACACGCGGCCCGGTCGTGGTGGATGCGCACGTCAAGGACAACATGCGGAAAGTGCTGGGGCAGATCCAGGATGGCACGTTCGCGCGCGAGTGGATCCTGGAGAACCAGGCCGGCCGCCCCAGCTTCAATGCGCTGCGCCGTCTCAACGCCGAGCACCCGATCGAGGAAGTGGGCGCCGAGCTGCGAGGGATGATGGCCTGGCTGAAGAAGAGCCGCTAAACGATGAAGGGATGGGTTCGGCGCGCGGTCCTGTTGAGCCTCACGAGCATAGCGATCGTGCTCGTGGCTGCAGGCTGCGGCGATGAGAAGAGCCCGCGGCGGTTCGAGGGGAGCGCGGCGCAGGCCACAGCACAGTACTGGCTACAGGAAGCCGCCGGCGGCCGCTTGCCGGAGGGCACGAAGGTCAACGAACTGGGGACGCAGGGCATCGCGACGCTGGAGGTTACGGAGGAGCAGAAGGATCAGGGAACGAAGGCGCGGGTGTGCGTCGAGTTCAAGTACACACACCTGGTCGAACCGTTTGACACGCACGTCCGGGTCTACATCGCGACGCTGACGGACCGGGACGAGTGGGCGGTGGAAGCGGTGAACCCGGACGGAAGCTGCGAAGGCGTCGTTTGAGTGCGAACGAGATGGTAGCGATGATCTCGAAGAAGCAGTTGCTCACACTTCCGCGGCCCTCGTCTCGTCGTGGCGAGACGGAGGGCCACTCCCGGCTGGACGCGGTGCACTGCGCCGCTGACGGGTCATCACGAGCAACTGCCTACGGAGGATCATCATGGTAGACAAGGTACTCATCTTCGATACAACACTGCGCGACGGGGAGCAGTCCCCGGGCGTTGCGCTCACGACTTCGGACAAGATGGAGATCGCCCACCAGCTGGAGAAGCTGGGTGTGGATATCATCGAAGCCGGTTTCCCGAAGACTTCCCCCGGTGACTTCGAAGCCGTCCAGGCGATCGCGCGAGAGATCAAGGGATCGCAAATCGCGGGACTGGCGCACGCCAACCCGGAAGCCGTCGACGCGTGCTGGGACGCCGTGAAGGTTGGTGTCGCTCCGCGCATCCACGTCTTTCTGTCCAGCAGCGATATCCACATCATGCACCAACTCGCGAAGGACAAGGAGACCGTGCTGGAGATGGCGCGCGCGATGGTCGCACGCGCCGCCGGCTACTGCTCCGACGTCGAGTTCAGTCCGATGGACGCAACGCGAAGCGACCGCGAGTACGTGTACTGGATGCTGGAGCAGGTCATCGCCGCCGGGGCAACGACGGTGAACATTCCGGACACAGTCGGCTACACGACCCCGGGGGAGTTCGCCGAGTTCATCACCGACATCCGCAACAAGGTCCCGAACATCGACAAGGCGCGTATCAGCGTCCACTGCCACAACGATCTGGGTCTCGCCGTCGCGAACTCACTGGCCGCGGTGAAGGCGGGCGCTCGCCAGGTCGAGACGTGCATCAACGGTATCGGTGAGCGTGCCGGCAATGCGGCGCTCGAGGAAGTCGTCATGGCGATCAAGACTCGCCGTGACTACCTGGGCGTCGAGACGAACATCAAGACGCAGGAGCTGTACCGCACCAGCCGATTGGTATCCGATCTCACCGGGATGAGCATTCAGCCCAACAAGGCGATCGTGGGATCGAACGCGGTCCGGCACCAGTCCGGCATCCACCAGGACGGCGTCCTGAAGATGCGCGAGACGTACGAGATCATGGACGCGAAGGACATCGGACTCCCGTCGGGAGGCGGTGAAATCGTCTTGGGCAAGGTCTCCGGCCGCCACGGCTTCAAGGCCCGCCTCGAGGAACTGGGATACGACCTGACCGAGGAGGAACTCTCCCGAGCGTTCATGGCCTTCAAGGAGTTAGCGGACAAGAAGGCCGAGATCGACGACCGGGACCTGGAGGCGATCGTCGCTGACAAGCTGCGCACGATGGAGGAGGTGTATCGCCTCGACTTCGTGCAGGTCGCCTGTGGCGACCACGCCCAGCCCACCGCGACGGTGCGGCTGGTCGCTCCGGATGGCTCGATCAAGGCCGATGCCGCGCTGGGGACCGGCCCCGTCGACGCCGTTTACCGCGCGATCAACAGGATCGTACAGGTGGACAACGAACTGACAGAATTCCACGTGAAAAGCGTCACCGAGGGTATCGATGCGCAAGGAGAAGTTACGATTCGAGTGGAGGGCAACGGCCGCAGCTACGTGGGCCGCGGGGCAGACACAGACATCATCGTGGCATCTGCGAAGGCCTACATGAACGCGCTGAATCGGATGCTCTCCGTCGAGAAACGACAAGACGCCGAGGTGCGTACCAGCCCTTAAGATCGCCCGGGCCAAGGGGACAAGGATAACGCTTGGTCGAA
>JACRBR010000007.1 GCA_016213125.1 Chloroflexota bacterium
CGCCCCAGGGGCTGAGGCGAACGCTGGCGTACCCTTGGGTTGACAGCGGCTTGACCGCGTGTGGCTCGCAGACGTAGTATCAGCCATCCCTCGCGGAGAATGCGTCGGGGTGGTACATGCGTCGTCCCGGGTCTGTAATCCTTACAGCAGCGGTTGTTGTGCTCCTCTCGCTCGCCCTCATTGGTGGAGCCATCTCGCGTCATGCAATCGACACCGGCCCGAGAATTGCCCACGCCGCCATTTCCAAGATCTTGGCCGTGGATTGCAACGTGAGCACCGTTGGTATCCAGGCTGGGCCTGGGAACTGCACATATCCCAGTGGCACCGCGTCCTACGCAACCGATGTGTATCTGATCAATCTCGCGGGAGGAGGCGGCGCGACGATCGTCACCGCATTCAACGTGACTGTGAGCACGAGTGAGCTCGTCCTCATGCCGACCGCCCCGGCTTGCCTCGTGCCCAAACTGAACTGCAACCCCGACTTCAACGAAGGCGTTGGCGGAACGGGCTGGTCATGCGACCCGGTGGTACCGGATCAGGACGTGGGTGGCGCTGTCGCGGACTCGATCATCAACTGCTCCAACGCCGGCGGAGATACGCCAGGGCTGATTGGTGGCGCATCGATGCGCCTGTTCGGTCTGGACTACGCGTCCGTCGACGGAGGGGCAACGATTAGCCTCAAGGACGCGTCTCTTTATGACGAAACGGCGACCGAGATCATGAGCTGCAACCCGGTCGTGAGCACAGCTGGTGCTTGCAACAACGCTCAGGTCGTGATCGGCTCCCTCACGCCTACCCCCACCCCATCGCCCACCCCATCGCCCACCAACACGCCCACGCCATTCTCGATCTCAACAACATACGAGATTTACGTCGACTGCGATCCCGTCGGTGCTGGCATCCAATCCGTCTGTCCTGGGGTCGCGGGTCTACAGAGCGTCGACGTCGTCCTCGCGAACTACACCGGGCAGGCTGCACGTATCGCCGCCTTCAACTTCAATGTGCGAGTGAATCAAAATGTGGCGGTGCCGCTCGTCGTTACCCCTTGCACTGGATCCAAGCTCAACTGCAACCCGGATTTCAATGAAGGGCAGGTCGGTCTTAGCTGGAGCTGTGACCCCGTAAGCCCGGACCAACTGCCGGCTGACCCAGGGATCGCCACTTCGTGGATGGCGTGCGTCTTCGCCGGTGGCTATCCGATGGCGCCGGGCGCGTTCGTAAAGCTGGCTGACGTGGACTATGCCTATCTTGGTGGCAGCACACTCGTGGAGATCCACGACGTCAACGTCTATGACGTGAGCGTGACTGAACTGCTGAGCTGCAGCCCCGCAGGAGTGCAGCCAGGCGGCTGCAACAACGCGCTCTTCTCCGCGACGGCCCCAACCTATACACCCACAAACACCCCGACGATAACACCAACGTTCACCGTCACAAACACGCCCACCATCACACCGACCTACACGCCTACTAACACCCCAACGATGACGCCGACGGACACGCCCACGCCATCCCCAACCCCGACCGATACACCGACCAACACGCCCACGAACACGCCTGCGGATACGCCCACGTTCACGCCAACGCCTACAGCGACGCCATGCCCCGATCAGGACTGCGACGGCGTCGCTGATCCGTCGGACAACTGTCTTTCCATCTACAACCCGGATCAACTCAACAGCGATGGTAACTTCATCGACAATTCGCCACCCTTCGCGCCGGGTACGGACGACCGCACGCGTGTGAACTCAGATAACCTGGGCGACGCCTGCGATCCTGACGATGACAACGACGGATTGTTGGACACTGCGGAAAGCGCGGCGGCATGCGCGGTCGAATTTGGTGCTACCGATCCGACGGTCCTGGACACGGATGGTGATCGTTTCGCCGATGGTGCGGAGTGTGTCCTTGGGTCCGATCCCACCAACGCATCTAGCGTTCCCCCATTCCTTGCCTGTGGCTCTACCGAGGACACGGATGGTGACCGCCTGTCAGACCGTATTGAGACGTGCAAGTACAATAGCGATCCCGAGAGCGTCGATACCGACGGGGATCTATCGTCGGGAGGCGCCAAGGACGGCTGTGAAGCAGCATCCGTCAATGGAGACCGTATCGTCACTTCCGGCGATCAGCTCCTGCTCGCACTGGAGATGATTCGAGAAATCGCGCCGGCGCAGCGCCTCGTGAACTTCGACATCAACAAGGACGGCGTCGTGAGCTCCGGCGATCAGCTCATTCTTGCCCAGTTCATGATGATCCTCGGCGTGTGCCCCTAGATGGTGAAGAGGCCCGCGATAGTGAGCCTCTTGGTGCATTGAGCAGCCGTTGACGTGGCGGCAGGCGTTACAGACAGCGAGACAGGACTATTCCGTTGGGACGTCATGTGCAGCTTGATAGAGCTCGCTGAGAGACGCTAATTCGGCGTGCCACCGAGGGCCGCCTTCTGGCACGTCTAGGTTTCTCAGTTCCGCCCAAATGCTTCCGCACTTGCTGCACGTCATGCCCCAGTCGAAGTACATCAGGGCTTCGTCCGGCCAAGACATTCGAATGATCGCGTCATACTCGGCGGAGTTTCTGACCCAAGAGCAAGTGGGGAAGCAGCGCGCCATAGTTCGCCGGTTTGCAACCTGTTAAGCAGTCGCGCTCACCCAGCGGTACAGCAGGCGCGATTCAGATTCAAGAAATTGGAGGCGACGACCGGATTCGAACCGGTGATGGGGGTTTTGCAGACCCCTGCCTTACCACTTGGCTACGTCGCCCTCTGTGATCCCGCCGCTCGATAACAATCCGCCCCTCGGGGCGGATGCGGATTCGTACCGGCGGCGTTGACTCCGTGTTGGTGCCGAGGAGGAGATTTGAACTCCTACGCCCTTGCGAGCACCGCCCCCTCAAGACGGCGTGTCTGCCTATTCCACCACCTCGGCGCAGGCGCGCTCTCGCGCGGCACTGCAGTATAGTCGGCGGCCCACACCCCGGCCAACTCAGTGGACAGTGGACAGGCGGCAAGGGACAAGGGACAAGGGACAAGGGACAAGGGACAAGGGACAAGGCTCGCTGACGGCTAACAGCTCCTCGCGCTACCTTTCCCGCACATGACGCGACGCCCCCTCCTCGCCCTCCTGCTCGCCGCCGCGCTCGCCCTGTCGGGCTGCGCCGTCTACGACAGGCTCAATCCCGGCGCGACGTTCGACATTCCTGACACCTACACCACCGGCAACGCGGACTACACGCTGCTCTACAGCACCATCGGCTACGACGCCTCCTCGACGAAGCGCCTGCTGATCCGCCAGCACGTCTCGTCGGCCCAGCCGGAGACCGGCCTCGCCTAACGCTGGCGCGTCCTCGTCGAGAAGGGGCATGAGGCCGCAGCCGGCACCGTCTCGTACGCGGGCACCGGTTGGGGCATCCCCCTCTGGGCCGCCGACTTCACGAAGGTCGACGGCCCCGGCACCTACCGCATCAGCGTCGAGGCCCCCGGCGTGACGCTGGCCACGCTGCCGTTCCGCATCGACGACTTCCTTCTCACGCGCGAAACCTTCATTCCCATCGCGCTCGACAACGCCGACGCCCGCGCTGCCCCCGCCGCGCTCGACGACGGCTTCTTCGAGTCGAACACGCGCGAAGGCACCGCGTGGGGCCATGCGCTCTTCCTCGACGGCCTGCTCGCCGCGTACGACGCTCGCGCCACGGCGATGCCGGAGGAAACGCGCGCGCGCACCCGCGACGCCATCGACCGCAGCGTCGACTACGTGCTGCTGCTCGGCGACCCGGCGACGGGCGAGGTGCGCCATGCGCCGGGCACCCGGCCCTACCCCGGCGCCGACCCCGCGGACACCGCCGCTGCCGCCCGTGCCCTCGCCCGCTACGCCGCGTTGTTCCAGCGCGAGAACCCCTCGAAGGCAGAGCGCGCCTATCGCCGCGCGCGCCTCGCGGGCGAGTGGCTGCGCAAGAACGCGCCGGACGAGTACGGTCCCGTCCTGCGCGCGGCCGTCGCCTACGACCTCTATCGTTACTCTGCGGACGCGGACGACCTGGACGCGGCGGTCGGGGCGGTGCGGGAGTTCGCGCCGGGCTACGACCTGCGCACGATGGAGCGCTACGGCTTCGACCCGCAGCCTCATTTCGAGACCGTGTACCTGTTGTGGAAGGACCTGCCGGACCATCCGGACCGGTCGATGTGGATCGAAACGGCCACCCGCGCCGGGGCGCAGTACCGCGACATGATCGACCGCAACCCCTTCCACGGCGTCGCCCCCGGCGTCACCATCGCCG
The DNA here is from genome assembly GCA_016213125.1 of Chloroflexota bacterium. Lineage (GTDB taxonomy): Bacteria > Chloroflexota > Dehalococcoidia > DSTF01 > JACRBR01 > JACRBR01. The sequence continues at coordinate 4,270 of JACRBR010000007.1, forward strand.
AGAGCGGCGGCACCCCCGCGGAGCAGTGGGACGCCGTGGAGACGGACCCGCCGCTCGGCGAGGGCGACGGCGGCTTCATCCCGAACGAGTGGTTCATGGCCCGCGCCGTCGATGCGGTGTACCTCGCGTCGATGACGGACGACGCTGATCTGGAGGAATCGGCGACGGCCAGCATCCTCTGGATCGCCGGGCTCAACCCCGGCATCCCCGCCGATCGCGTCGCGGGCGCCGGCGGCGAGTCCCCGCTCGAAGCGGCGTCGTTCATCGTCGGCGCGGATGGACGCTACGTGCAGCCGTGGTCGGTGTGGGAGTGGCCGCGCGCGCGTCCCTTCCAGACGACCGCCGCCGGCTTCCTGCGTGGATTCACCTTCGACGATTCGGAGTCAGCCGCCGGGACATCGATCGCGCGTGACGGCGCGTGGCTGAAGGCGATGGTCGCGTACGAGGACTACCTGCACGCCGGCCGCCGCTCCGCCGCGCCCGAACAGCCATCCCCGACCGCGGGCGGGATGCGCGTCGCCGCGACGGTAGCCAGCGAACAGGCAGAGGCGCTGACCTTGCTGGTCACGGTCGTCGATCCGGACGGCACGCCACTCGCCGGCGTCACCGTATCCGGCGTGTGGGTCGGGGCCCTGCCCCCGGGCGAACCGCCCGAGTCCGCGGTGCGCACCACATCATGCGTCACCGCGATCGGCGGCTCGTGCGCGCTGTCCCTCGACGCTGCCGATCAGCCGCCGCGCCCCGTCAGCGTCTCGATCACGAACCTGGAACACCCGGCGCACCCGTACATCCCCGCCCCGAGCGACGTGGATGTCACCGCCACATTCCCCTAGCAGCGTGCTGAAAGGACCCTCCATTCTCGCAGCGCGGGCTTTCAGCCCGCGCGTTCAGGTTCGCGAAGGACTCTTGTCGATGTCAA